>NZ_JBKQWU010000013.1:0-92666 GCF_047275745.1 Amaricoccus sp. W119
AGCAGTTTCGAGGCATCGCCACACGCTACGACAAGGACCCGGAGAACTTCCTCGCCGCCGTCAAGCTCACAGCCGCGAGGATCTGGTGTCAGAGTTTATGAGTCGACGCCCTAGGGCGGAATTTGCCTCCCCGCATCCCGCGGTACCATCCGATCTCAACAGTGAAGAGCCGGATCATGTCGAGCGGCGCCGCGATCCGTTTCTGCTCAGGTTAAGTGGAGCTCGTTGGCGACCTCACCCACGTAGAGATCGATGTTGCGAGGGCCCGTCGCGATCTTTGCCGGGGACGGCCCCCAATCGGGAACCGACAAGAGGCTATCGCGTTTGTATCGGATGGTGGCTCCTCTGACCGCCATGGGAACGTATGAATGCCCTCGCATCCATGCGGGGAGTTGAGGCGGGGAGTCGGTGCTCCCGCCTGTCTCGCCCGCGGCGAGGCTTCATCTCAGAGGTCTGTCCCAACTGGGGCGCCAATCGGCGCCCCATTTTTCTCGGCCTGCCAGCTATTTCCGCGACGGCCGGATGACCGTTGCGCGGCGGCGACTCGACAACGCGCCGCGCGCGGCGGAGCCGGAGTAGATCGCGTCGCGATGATCGGGCCCGCGGTCCCGCAGGCCCGCGAACCACGACCCGGCGGCGACGCATTGACATATTTCGTGAAAACATCCTCGACCGGCCGCGCGCCTTTGGCTTGCCCCGGTGCCCGGGTTTCGCAACAGTGGGCAAGGTCGCCGCGGCCTCGGCGAGACCTCGCGCCACAAGGTTGATGAAACGACTCCTTCCGCTCCTCGCCCTGCTCCTGATCGCAGCCTCCGGGCTCGTCGCAGCGGCCGTCGTCCTCCGGCTCGATCAGAGCAACAAGCGGCTCGCCTTCGAGGCGGTCGCCGAACAGGGGCTGAACCGGCTCCGGGAACAGACCAGCCGGCACATGCTCCTGCTCGCGGCGACGGCGGCGCATTTCGAATCCGCCCATGGCTGGATCACCGCGCGGGAGTTCCGGACCTATGTCGATCGTCTCGTCCTGCCAGAACGCGCGCCGGGCAGCGTCGGCCTCGGCTATCTCGTCTTCGCCGACCGATCGCAGCTTCCCGAGCTTTCGACCGCCTATGCCGCCAACAACGGGGCAAAACTGGACCTCTGGCCGGATACCAATGCGCCCCGGATGGCGGTCGCGGTGCTGTTCGAGGCCGTGGACGGGCAGGACGCGCGCGCAAGCGGCTTCGACAGCTATTCCGAGCCGGACCGTCGCGAGGCGATCGACCGCGCCATCGCCCGGGGCGAACCAAGCGCGACCGGACCGCTGGAGCCGGTCCGCGGCCCCGGCAAGGGACCGCTCACGATCGTCGTCTATCTTCCCGTCCACGCGGCGCTCTTCGGCATCGACGCCACCCCGGGGACAAACGGATCGGCGACGGGACGGCCGGCGGGTTTCGTCTCCGCGGTCTTCCGCGCGGGCGCCTTCATCGACGCGGCCTTCGAGCGCGCCGCGCCGCGCGCGCATATCGTCGTCGCCGATGCCGCCAGGCCGAACCTGCCGCTCGGTGAGGTCGGGGCCCCCGCCGATCCGCGCTTCAGCGAGGCTTTCGTGGTCCGCGACGAGCTCGAATTCGGCGGCCGGACATGGATCGTGACCGCCCGGCCGAGCATCGACTTCCGCGCGCCGAGCGCCGCCCCCTTCGCGCTCGCGCTCGGCGTCCTGTCGGTCCTGCTCGCCTGCGCCGTGGCGGCGACGCTGCGCGAGCAGGCGCGCGCCCACGCGGCCACCGAGGCGCTGGCCACGACGAGCCAGCGCAACCTAGAGGAGAAGGATCTGATGCTTCAGGAGATGAAGCACCGGATCAAGAACGCCATCGGCCGCATACTCGCGATGGCGCGGCAGACCGCGTCGAACTCGGCGGATATGGACGCGTTCCTGCAATCCTTCACCCAGCGGCTGCAGGCGATGTCGAACG
The DNA here is from genome assembly GCF_047275745.1 of Amaricoccus sp. W119. Classification (NCBI taxonomy): domain Bacteria; kingdom Pseudomonadati; phylum Pseudomonadota; class Alphaproteobacteria; order Rhodobacterales; family Paracoccaceae; genus Amaricoccus; species Amaricoccus sp. W119. The sequence goes on from NZ_JBKQWU010000013.1 coordinate 1,953, forward strand.
CGCAGGACGTGCTCACGCGCTCGCGCTACCTGCGCGCGGACCTGGGCGAGCTTCTGCGGCAGGAACTGGCGCAGGTCTTCGGCCACGGCTTCGACGATGGCCGGCTGAGCGGACCGCCGATCGAACTCGACGAGCGCTCGGCGCAGGCGCTGGGCCTCACGATCCACGAGCTTGCGACCAATACGCTCAAGTATTCGGGCGGCGCTCCGGACATCGATGTGTCCTGGCACGCCGCGCCCAGCCCCGCGGGCGCCGAGGAACTGGTCCTGCACTGGCAGGAGCGCGCGGTGGCGCCGGTCGCACAGCCGGAACGCACCGGCTTTGGCACGCGGCTCATCGACATGAACATCCGACACGAACTTGGCGGCGAGATCGAGCGCAACTACGCCGAGACCGGCTTGCGCGTCACGCTGACGATCCCGCTTCGCGACGGCGTGATCGGCGGCCGGCCAGGCGGAACCATCGGTGGAAAGGCACGTTAGGCGACTGAACCGGGAGCGCGGGATCGCTCCCGGACACGGAACAGCCACAGGAGTACCCATATGGCCAGCACGCTTCGGGACAAGACCCGCGACGCCATTTCCGACCTTCCGGATCTCACCGAGGTTCGTGACGAGATCGCGCTTCTGCGCCGCCAGATCGACAAGATGTCGCGCCAGGCGCTCCGGGACGGGCGAGGCCTGAGGGACCGCGCCGCGGGGCGCGCGAACGAGCTCTATGCCGATGGCGAGGCGCTGCTCGGCGATCTCGGCCGCGAGTTGCGTCTCGCCGAGCGGCGCGCGCGCGACACCGTACGTGATCATCCGGCGCAGACCGCCGCCGTCGCGCTCGTCGGGATCGGCCTTCTGGTTGCGCTGCTCTGGCGCCGCTGACCCGCGAGCGCCGCGAAGATCGCGACGCGAAGACCACATGGGCCCTCGGGAACCTCTCCCGGGGGCCCTTTCCGTCTCCGGTCCGTCTCCGGCTGCTCGGGCCGCTACTCGGCGAAAGCCTTGGCGACGGCGCCGGCGCTGATGCGGTCGGGTCCGAAATCGCCGGGCCCGGAGATCTTCAGGATGTCCTGCAGGCGGCTCCGCGCGCGGCTGACCCGGCTCTTGATCGTCCCGACGGCGCAGCCACAGATCTCCGCCGCCTCCTCGTAGGAGAAGCCCGAGGCGCCGACGAGGAGCAGTGCCTCGCGCTGGTCGTCCGGCAGGCTGGCGAGCGCGCGGCGGAAATCGGCCATGTCCATCACGCCGTCATGCGCCGGGGCGACGCTGAGGCGGGCGGTGAAGGTCCCTTCGCTGTCCTGCACCTCGCGGCCGCGCTTGCGCATCTGGCTGTAATAGGTGTTGCGCAGGATCGTGACGAGCCAGGCCTGCATGTTGGTGCCGAGCTTGAAGTCCTGCTGCTTCGCCCAGGCCTTCATCACCGCTTCCTGCACCAGATCGTCGGCCCGGTCGGCGCGGCCGCTCAGCGAGAGCGCGAACGCGCGCAGGGACGGCAGCGCCGCGAGCATGGCCTGCTTGAACGTCGGCGTTTCACTTTTCATGCAGGGCACTCTTCGCCTCGGCTTCGTCGAGCCGTTCGAGGAGGTCGATGAGTTCCGCCGGGATCGGCTCGCGTTCGACTTCGGCGTAGAGCGCCCTGAGGCGCGCGGCGATCTCTCCGTGCGGGTCCAGCAGGCCCTCCGCGGGCCCGCGGTGCCGGGGGGGTTTGGTCATTCTGAGATACTCTTGAATGGTTCGAACTCTCGTACGATGGTTGCGGCGATGGTATTGGCGTCACCGAAGTCAATTCCGCCCGACAGAAAAAGTTCCGCCAAGATAGGAACTTTTTTCACGCCTGCGCGTTTGCGCCAGATTTAGTCTTCAGCTCGCCGACCAGGAGCCTCAAGGATGAGCCTTTCTACCCGCATCGCCCCGCATCTTGCCTATCTGCGGCGATATTCCCGGGCCATCACCGGCTCCCAGACCTCGGGCGACGCCTATGTCGCCGCCATGCTTCAGGCGCTGATCGCCGATGTGAAGATCTTTCCGAACGCGAGCAGCGACCGGATCGGCATCTACAAGCTCTTCGCCGGCCTCTATTCGAGCCTGCAGGTCAATATCGACGGCAGTTCCTCGCCCTTCGCCTGGGAACAGCGCGCGGCCGGCAATCTCGCCTTCGTCTCGCCGCTCGCGCGTCAGGCCTTCCTGCTGAGCGCCGTCGAGGGGTTCGAGGAACACGAGGTCGCCGAGGTGCTGGGACTCGAGGAGGAGGAGACGCGGGCCCTGATGGCCAAGGCCGCCGAGGAGATCTCGCGGCAGGTCGCGACCTCGATCCTCATCATCGAGGATGAGCCGCTCATTGCCATGGACATCGAGCAGATGGTGCATTCGCTCGGCCATCGTGTGACCGGGGTCGCGCGCACCCATACCGAGGCGCTCGCGCTCTACCGCGCGGACCCGCCGGGCATGGTCCTCGCCGATATCCGGCTCGCCGACGGCAGTTCCGGGATCGACGCAGTCAACGATATCCTGAAGACCTCCGTCCTGCCGGTGATCTTCATCACCGCCTTCCCGGAGCATCTGCTGACCGGGGAACGGCCGGAGCCGGCCTTCCTGGTCACCAAGCCCTTCGACGAGAACATGGTCAAGGCGCTGATCGGCCAGGCGCTGTTCTTCAACGAAGCGGCGAGCGCGGCGGCATGAGGGTTCCGTGACCCAACCGCCCGAGCCGCTTGGATCTCCGCCCGCGACACCGGTTGAAGAACCGGTCGAAGTCCCCGTCGGAACGCCGGTCGAAGTTCCGGTCGAAGCACGCGGCGAACCACGGGGCGGGATTCCGGTCGAAGCACGGGTTGGAACTCAGGAAGCCCGCGACGGTTTGAACGAAGGGTTGGCACGGAGCGCCCGCGAGGCGATGAGCCCGGTCGATGGCATCGGTGCCGGCCTGAAGGGATCGTCGCACCGAACGGGCACCGCGCCAATGACACGCGAGATTTCCGTCGATCGGATCAAGACCCTGCTTCGCGGGTTGCGCAACAGCGGGCTCTGCATTCTCTATCACGACGCCGATCTCGCCGTCCGCCTGGTCGAGAACCCCCCTCCGGGCTGGCCGACCGCCGATGTGATCCTCGCCGAGGGCGACGTCGCGATCTTCGACGAGAAGACCGCGGCCCGGGTGATCGAGACCAAGCGCGACGTGCTGACGACGGGCAAGCCCGCCCGGCTCGAAGTGGCGCGGAAGGAGCGCAACCGCGGCGGCGCCTGGTATGAACTGCATATCGAGGCCGATCTCTTGCCCCCGGCGGAGGGCGAGAGCCGCGATGGTGCCAGGGGGCTCTTCGTCTCGGCCAACGACATCACCGAGTTGAAGACCCGCGAGGAAACGCTCCGCTCGCTGCTTTTCGAGGTCAATCACCGGTCGCGCAACCTGCTGGCGATCATGCAGAGCGTGCTCGGCCACACCGCGCGCAACGCCGAGACCGTGGAGGAGCTGGAGCGGAAGTTCCGCGGACGGGTCGCGGCGCTCGCGCACAGCCAGGATCTCATCACCCGGTCGAACTGGCAGGGCATCCGGTTCCAGCGACTGGCGCTGAACCAGATCTCCGGCCATCTCGGGCGCGGGATCGCCCCGCCGATGATGGTGGGACCCGACCCGCTGGTCGGCCCGAACACCGCGCTGCATCTCGGCCTCGCGCTGCATGAACTCGCGGTCAATTCGGTCACCTTCGGCGCGTTCGGACGCGGGCGGGGCGAGGTGGTGATCCGCACGGAGACCACGGGCGAGGGGCAGGCGATGTGCTGGGACGAGCACCTGAACGTGCCGCGCGAGGCGCCACCCGGCCGCGGGTTCGGCCAGGCGATCCTGGGCCAGATCGTGCCGCGGGCCCTGAACGGCTCGGTCGAACTCGAAATCGCCGAGGACCGGGTGCATTACCGGATCGACTGGCCCGAAACCGTGATCGTCTGAAACGCTCCACGATGGAACCGCTCGATGGAACCGCTCCCGGGCCCGGGCATTGAAAGGGTGCACATCGAGGCAGAGCGCCCGAGCGACGTGCCCGGGTAACCCACGACGGAGTCTGAAGAAGATGGAGACGAGCAACCCCATGGCCAATGACGAGATCGACTCGCACGCCGCGCAGCTGAAATCGGACCTGCGGACGCTGCGCGCCGATATCGACATGCTGAAGGCGGATCTCACGGCGGCGGGCCGCAACCAGATCGATCGGGTCCGTGCCAACATGGCCGATGTGGACGACGATCTCGGTGCCCGGCTGAGCGCGAAGCCGATCCAGACGCTCGCGGTGGCCTTCGCGGCCGGCTATCTCTTCGCGGTCATCACCCGCTGAGGGAGCCCGCGAAGCTCGCGAACGAAACCGTGACACAAGCGAGAGCGAGATGCCTGGCGTCTCGCTCTCGTTCTATCCGGCGGTGGGATTGATCCGACGTTCCGATGTTTCGAGCCGCGCCAGCAACTCGCTCAGGTCGGAAGACAGTCCCCGTTCAGAGGATTCGTCGTGATATCGGCGCAGCCGCGCCCCGATCTGGGCGGCGGTGTCCTCGCTCAATCCTGAATCCATGTGCTTGTCGTCCTGGTTGTAACTCATTACGCGGGCTCTCCTCCTTCCAGGACACCAATGCCCGAGACATGCCGGCGGTTCCCATTCTTCGCCCCGGTTACCGCGGAATGTTGCACCGCGGCCACGGGCGCCGGGATGAGGTCGCCGGGATGAAGTCGGACGCGGCCGGGCACCGGGTTTTCCGGATTCATCGGCGACGGCCGCGCGCGTCCCGACCGGCGCGCGTCGATGCCGCTGGCGTCGCGTCCCACGCCCGGCTACCTTCGGCCAGTCGATCAAGCCCCACGACCATGCCCATATTCAACGTTCGCCACAGCACGACCTACCGCTACCGACGGCCGGTGGAATTCGGCGAGCATCGCCTGCTGTTCCGGCCGAGGGACAGCCACGACCAGCTTCTGCTCGGCGCGGAACTCGCGACCGACCCGGCCCCCGCGCGATCGCGCTGGATTCACGACGTTTTCGGCAACTGCGTCGCGATCCTCGGCTTCGACCGTCCCGCGCCCGGGCTGCTGTTCGAGACCCGGATACGCCTCGACCACACGCCGAGAGCGGAGCTTGTCTTCGATACCGATCGCGCGGCGCTGCGCTATCCGTTCGCCTACCCCGCCGATGAACTGCCGGATCTCGCGAGCACGATGCGCCCGCATTATCCCGACGACACCGTCACCCGCTGGGCGCTGAGGTTCGTGCGCGCGGACGGCAAGACCGAGACCGGGCATCTGCTCATGACGCTCTGCTACGCGATCCACGAGAGCTTCGCCTATGCCCGCAGGAACGAACGCGGCACGCAGCCGCCCGCCCAGACGCTCGCGCTCCGCCGGGGCACCTGCCGCGATTTCGCGCTCCTGATGATGGAATGCCTGCGCGTGCTCGGCTTCGCGGCGCGGTTCGTCTCGGGCTATGTCTATGTGCCCGGCCGCGACGACGTGACGATCCGGGGCGGCGGCTCGACACATGCCTGGTGCGAGGTCTATCTGCCGGGAGCCGGCTGGATCGAGTTCGACCCGACGAACGGGATCATCGGCAACCGCGACCTGATCCGCGTCGCCGTGGCGCGCGACCCCGCGCAGGCGATCCCGCTCTCGGGGACCTATACGGGCGCGGCGGAGGATTTTCTCGGGATGGACGTGGCGGTCAGCGTGACGACGGAGCCGGCGGTTGGCGTCCCGGCGAAATGACAAGCAACAAGGCCGTTGGTGGCTTGGCGCGGGTTGCTTTTGCGCGCAAGGTACCCGCCTGAGACAATCGTGACCCGAGAGAGGAACATGGCGAGCGACAGGGAAGAGCGGATTCGTGCGAAGGCTCATGAGATCTGGCTGAGCGAAGGGGAGCCGGAAGGGTCCGAGACAAGGCATTGGGACATGGCGACCGCCGCGATCGAGGCGGAGGACGCCGAGGCGGCCATGCCGACGCCCGCCGAGACGGAGACCGCGGAGACCGCGGCGGCCGAGACGCCCCCCGAGACCCTCCCCGAGGCGCCCGCGGTGGAGCCCCCCGCGGCCGAGGCCCCTTCGGCGGCTCCGGTGGCCGAGGATGCGAAGCCCGCCCCGAAGAAGCGCGCGCCCCGCGCCCGGAAGACCGCCGCCGCCGATACCGAGGCCGCCGCGGCGCCGAAGAAACGCGCCACCCGCGCCCGGAAGACGACCTCGCCGACCTGATCCTCGCGCGGACCCGGAGCGCGCGGGCGGCGCGCAGCCGCCCGCGCCCCGTCGTCCGGGCGCGTGATTGTCCGGGCGCGTGATCGTCCGGCGCGGACCGCCAGGGCGCTGGCCGCGGGGGTCGGCGCGCCCGGACCCGGACGGCACCCGCTCCATAGCCAACCGCCAGCGATGATCCGCCCGGATAGCCGGCGGTTCGGGCGCGGGCGCGCCTGAACCCCTTCCCTTTCCCGCTCGCTCCGGTACGGTCGAGTCCCGAGAGGCCGCGTCGAAAGGCCTTGAAGTCAGAAGCGGAGCGCGGCTATGAAACCGATCAGTTTCGTCAACCATCGAGTCCGCGCGCCAGGGGAGCCCGCCGCATGCCATTCCGCCTGAAACCCCTCCTCGCCGGCGCGTTGGGTCTCCTCGTCGCCGGGGCGACATCCGCGGCCGCGCAGCAGGCCAGCGGGCCGGTTCCCGTGACCGTGGTCACCGTCGAAGCCTCCGATGTCACGCTCACCAGCATCGTTCCGGGCCGCGTCGTCGCATCGAGCGTCGCGGAAGTGCGGCCCCAGGTCGATGGCATCATCAAGGAGCGGCTCTTCACCGAGGGCACGAGCGTCGAACTCGGCGATCCGCTCTATCAGATCGACGATGCCACCTACCGTGCCCAGGTCGCCCAAGCCGAGGCGCAGGTCGCCCAGGCCGAGGCCGAGCTCCGGACCGCCGAACAGGATGCGCGGCGCAACGAGGAGCTGTTGTCGCGCAATACGATCAGCCTGCAGACCCGGGACGAGAGCGTCGCGACCCGCGACGCCGCCGCGGCCGCGCTCGAACTGGCCAAGGCGCAGTTGATCGGGGCGAACATCGATCTCGACCGCACGACGATCCGCGCCTCGCTCGCCGGCGAGATCGGACTCTCGCAGACCACGCGGGGCGCGCTGGTCTCCGCCGGGCAGACCGACGCGCTGGCAACGATCCGCCAGCTCGACCCCGTCAATGTCGATGTGACGCAATCGGCGGCGGAGGTCCTGCGGTGGCGGCGCGGTCACCGGCCCGAAACCGGCGACAAGCCCAATCCGAACGTCTCGCTGACGCTGGCGGACGGATCGAGGTATCCGGTGACCGGCGAGCTCTACGCCGCGGAGCCTTATGTCAATGAAAGCACCGGTGTCGTGGTGCTGCGGATGCAGTTCGCGAATCCCGATGGCCTGCTCCTGCCCGGCATGTACGTCCAGGTCGAGATCCCGCTCGGCGTCGCCGCGGGCGCGATCCTGACACCGCAGGAAGGCGTGAGCCGGGATACCCGCGGCCAGCCGCTCGCCTATGTCGTGGACGAGAACAACGTGATCGAGAGCCGGCCGCTCACCATCGACGGCACGCAGGGCAATCAGTGGATCGTCACCGCCGGCCTGAATCCCGGCGACCGTGTCGTGGTCGAAGGCGTCCAGCGCATCGCGACCGGCGCCACGGTCGAGCCGACGGAACGGGAGGAGGTCGCGGAAGCGGAAGCCTCCGCGCCCGCCAATCCCTGAATGATCCCGAGGGGCCTCCCCCCGGGGCCCCCGCACGACCCTCTGGGCATTCCGGTTTCCGAGCGAGACCCCCGGCCCAAACCCAGCTTCAGGCCCGAACCCGAACCCGGAGTGACCGATGGCCCGCTTCTTCATCGACCGACCCATCTTCGCCTGGGTGATCGCGATCATCATCATGGGCGCCGGCCTGCTCTCGATCGTGACCCTGCCGATCTCGCAATATCCGACGATCGCCCCGCCCTCGGTCCGGATCAGCGCGACCTATCCCGGCGCCTCGGCGGAGACCGTGACCAACACCGTCACCCAGGTCATCGAACAGCAGATGACCGGGATCGACGGCCTGCGCTACATGAGTTCAAGCTCGAGCTCCGCAGGCCAGGTGACGATCACGCTGACCTTCGAGACTGGCACCGATCCCGACATCGCCCAGGTCCAGGTGCAGAACAAGGTCTCGCAGGCGACCGCGCTGCTGCCGGAATCCGTCCAGCGCCAGGGCGTGACCGTGCAGAAATCCTCGCAGGGCTTCCTGATGGTCATCGGCCTCAGTTCCGACAGCGGAACCGTCGATCAGGCCGACCTCGCCGACTATCTCGTTTCCAACATGGTGGACGAGTTCAGCCGGATCGCCGGCGTCGGCGAGGTCCAGGTCTTCGGCTCGCAATATGCGATGCGGATCTGGCTCGATCCCTCGAAACTCGCCGCCTACGATCTCGCGCCCTCGGATGTGATCAACGCGGTCTCGGAGCAGAACCAGCAGATCTCCGCCGGCTCCTTCGGCTCGCTACCCGCGCCCGAGGGCCAGCAGCTCAACGCGACCGTGAAGGCCCAGTCCCTGCTCTCCGCCCCGCAGGATTTCGAACAGATCGTGGTCCGCGCCGAGACCGACGGCGGGCTCGTGCTGGTCCGGGACGTGGCGCGGGTCGAGATCGGCGCGCAGAGCTACGACGCCATCGCCCGGTTCAACGGCAATCCGGCGAGCGGCATGGCGATCCAGCTCGCCTCCGGCGCCAATGCGCTCGACACCGCCGAACTGGTGAAGCAGCGCATCGCCGAGATGGAGCCGTTCTTCCCCGAAGGCGTCGAATATGTGATCCCCTATGACACGACGCCCTTCATCTCGATCTCGATCGAGGAGGTGGTTCGCACGCTGGTCGAGGCGATCGTGCTCGTCTTCCTCGTGATGCTTCTCTTCCTGCAGAGCATCCGAGCGACGATCATTCCGACCCTCGCCGTGCCGGTCGTCCTGCTCGGCACCTTCGGGGTGATGGCGGCCTTCGGCTTCTCGATCAACACGCTGACCATGCTCGCCATGGTGCTGGCGATCGGCCTTCTCGTGGATGATGCCATCGTCGTCGTGGAGAATGTCGAGCGGATCATGGAGCAGGAGAGGATCGGTCCGCTCGAAGCCACCCGGAAGTCGATGGACCAGATCACCGGCGCGCTGATCGGCATCGCGATGGTGCTCTCGGCGGTGTTCGTCCCGATGGCCTTCTTCGGCGGCTCCACCGGCGTCATCTACCGGCAGTTCTCGATCACCATCGTCTCGGCGATGGCGCTCTCGGTGCTGGTCGCGCTGACGCTCACGCCCGCGCTCTGCGCGACGATCCTGAAGCCGAAGGAGCACGACCATCAGCCGCTGGCGCCGTTCCGCTGGTTCAACACCTTCTTCGAATGGCTGACGCGGCAATACGCCTGGACCAATATCTGGACCGTCCGCCGGCCGTTCCGTGTCATGATCATCTACCTGCTGCTGGTCGTGGCCATGGGCTGGCTCTATATCCGGACGCCGACCTCGTTCCTGCCGGACGAGGACCAGGGCATCCTGATGACGCTGATCCAGGGCCCGGCCGGCGCCACGGCCGAGCGGACCAGCGCGGTGGTCAGCGACGTGCAGGACTACTTCCTGACCGCCGAGGAAGAGAACGTCGAATCGGTCTTCGGCGTCACCGGCTTCTCCTTCGCCGGTTCCGGCCAGAACATGGGCCTCGCCTTCGTGAAGCTGAAGGACTGGGAGGAGCGGCCCGACCCGAGCCAGTCGGCGCAGGCCATCGCCGGCCGCGCCTTCGGCGCCCTGAGCCAGATCCGGGACGCGATGGTCTTCCCGGTCGTGCCGCCCGCCGTGACCGAGCTTGGCAATGTCAGCGGCTTCAACTTCTTCCTGCAGGCCCGCAGCGGCCAGACGCATGAGCAGCTGCTGACCGCGCGCAATCAGCTCATCGGCCTTCTGTCGCAGAGCCCGCTCATCCAGTCGGTTCGCCCGAACGGGCTCGAGGACGCGGCCCAGTACCAGCTCGACATCGACTGGCGAAAGGCCGGGGCGGTCGGCGTGACGGCTGCTGATGTGGGCGACTTCCTCTCCACCGCCTGGGCCGGGACCTATGTCAACGACTTCGTCGACCGCGGCCGGATCAAGCAGGTGATCGTGCAGGGCGAGCCCTGGGCGCGCGCGCTGCCCGAGGACATCAACCGCTGGCGCATTCCGAACCAGTCGGGCGACCTGGTGCCCTTCTCGAACTTCACCACCAGCGACTGGACCTCCGGCCCGCAGGGCATCGACCGCTACAACGCCCTCCCAGCGATGGAACTGCAGGGCACGCCGGTCGATGGCGTGTCGAGCGGCGAGGCGATGGCCGAGGTCGAGCGGCTCGCGGCCGAACTGCCGCCGGGCTACAACATCGCCTGGACCGGCCTCTCGCTCGAGGAGCGGGAATCGGGCGATCAGGCGCCGATGCTCTACGCGCTGTCGGTCGCCGCGGTCTTCCTCTGCCTCGCCGCGCTCTACGAGAGCTGGTCGATCCCCTTCGCCGTGCTGCTCGCCCTGCCCGTCGGTATCCTCGGCGCGCTTCTCGGCGCGCTCCTGGGCGGTTCGGCGAACGGCGTCTACTTCCAGGTCGGGCTTCTCACCGTCGTCGGCCTGACCGGCAAGAACGCGATCATGATCGTCGAATTCGCACGGGAGCAGGTCGACGCCGGGGCGCGGGTGCTCGATGCGATCACACACGCGGCGCGAATGCGGTTCAGGCCGATCCTCATGACGTCGATGGCCTTCTCGCTCGGCGTGCTGCCGCTCGTGCTCTCGTCGGGCGCCGGATCGGGCGCGCGGACGGCGATCGGCGTGGCGACGCTCGGCGGCACGATCACCGGCACCTTCCTCGCCGTCATCCTGGTTCCGACCTTCTTCGTGCTCGTCACCCGGATCTTCGGCCGCGGCCAGCGGCGCGTCGAAGCCGAGCCGGCGCCGACCGTCAAAGCCTGAGAGCAACCGCCGCGCGGGCCACCCCGCGCGGCGAAAATGCCCACGAAATCATCATCGCAACGGCGCGGGTCGGGGAAAATCGGCGGCCCGCGTTTTTCCCCTTGTGAATCACGATAAACTCTGTCGTATTAATCGGTAATGAAACCGCCGAGGAATGACCGAACATGGAAAGCTACGAACGCTACGCGGGGTCCTTTCCCGAAGCCTCGCTGCCGATCATGGCGGCGCGGGACCGCGACCCGTCCGTCGGATACCGGGCGCGGACCCTCGCTTCGGAACGGTTGAACCTGCCGGCCGGCGCCTGGTCGGATGCGATCCTGCCGGATGTGGTGGATTGCACCCCGCCCCGGCGGGACCTCGCGGAACCCCCGCGCGGCGCCTTGACCCGGTTCGCCGACCGACTGCGCGCGGCGCTTGGCCGCGAGATCCACTGACAGCTGGAGATCCATCCATCATGCAAGCTCAGTCCGACATGGTGATCCTCGAAGCAGCCTCCCGCCCCGTCCCGCTGGAGCATCCCGGTATCCGCGCGACATTGCGCGCCCTGGTAGGCCGTCTCGGCACGCCGGATCTGGCCGCGAGCCAGGGGATGGGTCTGCTTCCCGACCCGCTGGCGCTGCACGGTCTCGATCCCGACTGGGCTTCGGAGTCGACCCCGGCACCGGAGGACGAGGCGAGCCTGCGCTCGCGCGCCGCGAAGATCGCCCGGGAGCGGCGGCGCGCGAACGCCCATGCCGCCTATGACTCGGTCGTCGGCACCCATGCCGTGGCGCTCGACTCGGCGCTCGCGGTGCTGGAAGCGGAACTTGCCATCCTTCAGACGAGGTGCGCGGCGCAGTGCGAAGCGCTGAAGCGGCTCCAGCTCTACGGCCGCGACACCGCGACCCGCGACCTCGCGGCCAAGGGGCTCAGCTGCGATCCGGAGGTTCTGGCCGATCATGGCCGGGCCGATCGCGGCCGACGCCCCGCGGGAGCGCCGTATCACGCCTGATACCGCCTCCCGCGATGGCGGCGGCGCGTCTGCCTCTCTTGTCCCCAAACAAGCTCGCGCCGCCGCCATTGACTGAGCCTATCTTTCTCATTTCAGACCAGTCGATTTCACGGGCTGCCTCGCATTTCGGGGTGGCAGGGGCTCAGCCGACGAAGGCGGGCGCCGGGACCTTCCACGAAACGCGCCCGTATTGAAGGGCGGCCGTCTCGCGGCCGAGCTGTCACGCGGCAACCCGGCGCCCGCCGATCACCACCACACCTCCGGCACTACAGCCGATCGGCGCCGATCCCGCGCCCGGGCTGGAACTCCTTCCCGAGCCCCGGCGTTTCAGTCACGTACAACGAATGGAGCGGTTCTCATGCCGGAAGAAGTCTCCCTGACCAACGCGCATGACCATATCCGTGCGACGACCGTCAACGGGACCGATGTCTTCAACGCCGATGGCGAGAAGGTCGGTCACATCGACGATATCGTCCTGTCGAAACGGAAAGGTAACGCGGTCTACGCCATCCTGTCCTTCGGCGGGTTTCTCGGGCTTGGCGAGAAGTATCATCCGCTGCCCTGGGCGAGCCTCCATTATGACGACCAGCTCTCGGGCTATGTCGTGAACGTCTCGCGGGACCAGCTGGAAGACGCGCCGAGCTACCAGCGCGGCACGGACCCGGACTGGAACGATCCGGAATTCGACAAGCGGATCGCTGGATACTACGGTTTTCCGTATCTCTGACCGGACGGGCAGGACAGACCACCACGGGTGCTGGCGCCGGACTTCCGGCGCCAGTTTCGTTTCAGCCTTGCGCGCTTGAACTCAGGCGCTGTGCGCGAAACGGCGCGCGTCGAGTTCGCCGAGATGGCTTGTCCGCACCTGAAGCAACATCGGGATCAGCGACGGCGGCAGTGGCTTCCGCATCGTGCCCGGCTCCGGCAGGAGGGCCACGATCCGGTCCGCGAGCGCCGCGCCACCCGCTTCGAGATCGGTCTCGAAATGCGTCAGGCTGTGGGCGAGGGACTTGTTCTCCTCCGTCGGCGAGGCGCTGATGAGACCGACATCGAGACCCGGGCGAAGTCCCAGCCCGCCGAGATCGGCGTAGAGCGCCGCGGCGATGCTTTCATGGCCCGCGAGGATCGCCGAGGGTCGGCGGCCCGAGGTGAAGAGCGCCCGCCCCTCCTCGGTCAGCCGGCCGTTGGTACCCGCGCGAATGACCCGCACCGCGTCCGGACCCAGACCGTAGCGCGCCACCTCGGCGCGGAAGGCATCGGCGAGCAGGAGTTCGTAGTTCATCTCCAGCGCGCTCAGCACCAGCGCGAGTTCCCGATGCCCCGCGCGCAGGAAAAGCCGCGCCGCCTCGGCCGCCGCCCCGGCGTGATCGAAGTCCACCCAGTTTCCGAGGTCATGCGCCCCGCTCCGGCCCAGCACGACGTGCTCGACCCCCGCCGCGCGCAGGTAGTCGAGCCGCGGATCGTCCGGCTTGGTCTGGTTGACGATCACCGCGTCGGCCAGCCGGCGCGACACGATCCGCCGCAGATGTTCGAGCGGGTCCTCCTCCGCGCCCCGGAACAGCACGATGAGATCGAGCTCCCGCTCCAGGAGCCCCCGGCGGCATCCTTCGAGGATACGGAAGAAGCCGCTGTCCGCCTGCCCGCCGATCCCGCTCGTCGGCACGATCGCGGCGACGATTCCCGTGCGCCCCTTTCTCAGACTGCGCCCTGACTGGTCCGGAACATAGCCGGAGCGCCGGGCCGCCTCCTTCACCCGCGCGCGTGTCGATTCGTTGACGTCCGGTCTGTCGTTGAGGGCGCGGGAGACTGTCCCGATGGACAGATTCAGCTCCCGCGCGAGTGTGCGGATACCCATTTGCGTTCTTCCCCAAGGTCACCGGTGAGACCCGGTGCTTTCGATTTTATTATCCGGAAATATGGATCATCACGAAGGCGGGCGCAATCTCCCTCCCGTCATCGCGTGATTTACGCGCTTAGGGACGTGTCACGTCGCTGTAACGCCACCCATGGTTTCCTGATCTCGAAGGACGAAGGAGACCTCGAACATGAATCAGGACCGCGCCGGCGAAGCATCGGTCGCGGTGAGCCCGGACCAGAGCCAGCGCGGCGCGACCCGCGAGAGCGGCGCCAGCCCCTCGGTCCCAGGCCGGACCTCAAGGCTCTGACACACAGTAATCTCTTGAAATGGAGTGTATTCTCGGTGTTCGACATCAATGCGAAACAACCCGCGCGCGACGCGATGGAAGTGGCGGACTATATCGAGCTTGGCAGGCTCGTGACCGAATGGGCCCGCGACCCCTCTACTCGCCCCGCCTCCGCCGCCGACCTGAACCGCCAGCTCGCGGGAATCGCGGTGATTCGCCGTCCCGTGAAGAAGGTGGTCTTCGTTCAGGACGACGAAGATACGATCTACGTCCGGCTGCCCGACACGGAGAAGCTGGACGAACGGATCAATGAAATGATGGACGATTGCTCCGGCCGGCTCTATCCGGTCCCCTACTTCTACCGCGACTATTTCGATCCGGGATTCGGTCCCGTCATGTCGGCCTACGAAACCCTGCTCGCCCGGCTCGGCGACAGCGTGGCGGTACAGGGCTGACCGGCGCCGGGGAACGCCGCTGTCCCGAAAACGATCCCGTCGTACACGACCGGAACACGATCGGGCGAGCCGCGCACCCCCGGTCCCCCTCCCCCTTGACCTTCCCGCGCCGGAGGCTCCTAGGAGCCCGGCCACTGGTTATTGAGTGGAGAACACCGATGAGAACGACACTGGCAGCGGCCGCGATCGCCGGCCTCGTCGCGGCGGCCTTCGGATGGCCCGCGCTCGCGCAGATGAAGATGGACCACGGCTCGGAGCATTCCGGGATGTCCGAAGGAGCCTCCGAAGGCGGAGCCGAGGCGAGCGCCTCGACCCAGGCCTTCATCGACGCCGCGGACAAGATGCACCGCGACATGTCGATCGACTACACCGGAAACGCCGATGTCGATTTCGCCCGCGGCATGATCCCGCATCACGAAGCGGCGGTCGAGATGGCCCGGATCGAACTGGAACACGGCACCGATCCCACGCTCCGGCGGATGGCGGAGGCGGTCATCGCCGCGCAGGAAGCGGAAATCGCCCAACTGAAGGCATGGCTGGAAGCCAACGGGCAGTAAGCTGGCCTCCGCGGATCAACCGTCGTCGGACGTGCCGGCGTAGAGCGGCATCACATCGATCCGGCGGTTGATCTCGGCGATCAGCTCCCGGTAGGCGGGGCTTTCCACGTCATCGTAGCGGGAGCGGAATTCCGCGTCCCGCAGGCCGCTCGGCAATCCGTCGAGCGGCGGAAGCACATCGGCCTCGGAGCCGATCCGGTCGAGCAGCGCCGGCCGCTCCGCCTCCGGCGTCATCAGGGTGAGCTGGGCGAACCGGGCGCCGGCGAGATCGGCTGCGATGTCGTCGAAGCTGAAGCCGCTGCCGCCTTCGTTGCTGTCCAGCAGCTCCTTGAGCTCGCCCATGCCGAAGGCGACCTGCCCGCTCCGCGCCGCGTAGAGCCCGGCCGAGACGATGAAATGCCGCTTCAGGTCATCGCGACCGCCGAGCGTCGTGCGCTCGCAATGGTTGCGCCTGCCCCGCATCCCCTCTCCCAGACTTGCGCCGATCGCCGGCCCGAACGCCTCCTCGCCGCAATAGAGCGTCAGCGCGAGCAGCGCGGCCTTCATGTCCTCGCCCCCCTCGGCCTGGGCGACCACATGGCGCAGATAGGGTACGACCGATCCGGTTCTGGGCAGCCCGCGCCGGTCGCCCGCCCGGTCGAGAAACCAGAGATGCGTGTAGATCCGGCCCCTGTCGGTCCCGCCCGCGAGCCCCCGGACCCGGCTCTTCAAGCCCTCGTAGAAGCGTTCCCGGTCGCCTTCGTCGAGCGCGTAGCCGAGATCGATCCGGTCGCTGGCGATCCGGACCTCCCGGAGTGCCCCGAGCGCGATCCCGCCGAAGTCCGGTCCGAGAAAGCGGTCGAGCGCCTCCGACAATGCCCAGCGCACGAGAACGGGCGGGATCGGAAGGTGGCCGATCGCCGCCCGTTCGATGACGAGCCCGTTGTCGGACGGCGCGATCACGAGCGTCGGATTGACCCAGAACAGCCGCGAGGGCAGCGCCGGGGCGCCGATCGCACCACGGAGCACCAGGCGCCCGTCCTCGACTTCGGCCCGCGCTCTCACCCCGGGCTGGATGCGCCGCGCCGAGACGATGAGCGCCCGGATCTGCTCCATCGGCAGCGCAAGCTCACCCGCGGCCGGTTCGAGCGACAGGAGATCCTGCGCCGTGCGCGCGAGATCCCGCGTCCGCGCCGCGGTCGCGGCATCCGCGACCTCCAGCTCCGGCAGCGCCGGACGGATCGAGAGCGCGAGCGCCAGCGCGAGGATCACCGCCGCGACGGCCCCGAGAACCAGTCCTGCGAGCAACCGTGCCATCGGTTCTCAGCCCCGGCGCATGAAGGCGCAGCGGTCCGGCTTGATGTCCAGGAGCGGCGTGCCATCGACGCAATCGAGTCCACGGACGGTCAGCATCCGCCCGGAGATCCCGATCAGGCGAACGCGCGAGGTGGCGATCGGATTCGGCCGCGCGGGCGAGCGCAGCGCGAAAGTCCCGCGTGGC
Source organism: Amaricoccus sp. W119 (assembly GCF_047275745.1). NCBI lineage: Bacteria > Pseudomonadati > Pseudomonadota > Alphaproteobacteria > Rhodobacterales > Paracoccaceae > Amaricoccus > Amaricoccus sp. W119. The sequence continues at coordinate 18,560 of NZ_JBKQWU010000013.1, forward strand.
GCGCTCAGATGCGCGGGGAACTGCGTCAGGAGATCCCGCCGCGCCTGGTCCATCCAGTAGAGAAGCTCCAGTTCCTCGAACCGCTCCAGCCCATCGAGCGCGGCCTGCCAGCGCGGAAACACCTCGACGCGACATTCCGGCCCATCAACCGATCCCTGCCGCGGGCAGTCGCCCCGCTCACGCCAGGGCGTGCTCAGCCGGCCGATGAAGGTCAGCCGTGCATCCTCCGCGAGTGATGTTTCCGCGATGGCCTCTCCCGGCCGCGGCGCGTCGCTCATCGCGGCGCCATGATCGCCGAGAGCGCGTCCCAGGCGGCCGGGGCGGCCGCGAGTACGCGGTCGGGCTTCGAGAAATCCCCGTCGTCGCGGAATTTGGCGGTCTGGCCGCCGGCCTCGCGCACGATCAGGAGGCCGCCGAGGCAATCCCAGGCGTTCATGTATTCCGAGATGACGCCTGCGAGGCGCCCCGCCGCGACATAGGCGAGCATGAGCGCGCCGGAGCCGTTGTTGAACATGATCCCGCCCCGGGCCGTCAGGTCGCGGGCGATCTCGGCGGTCCGCTCTGGCTCACTGTACTGGCTGGTGCCGACGCCGGTCGTCGTATTGCCGATGGTCACATCCGCCGGAATCCGGAGCGGCGCCCCGTTCAGGAGCGCCCCTCCCCCGGCCACCGCTGCGAAATCCTCGCGATGCGTCGGCGCCGAGATGACCGCGGCGACCGGCTCGCCGTCTCTCAGCAGGCAGATCGCGACGCACCAGTTGGGCATGCCGTGCAGATAGGGCGAGGTCCCGTCGATCGGGTCGATCACCCAGGTGAAGCCGGTGGAACCGGGCGTCTCGCCGAATTCCTCGCCGAGAAACCCGTCGCCGGGGAAATTCTGCTCCACTTCCTCGCGGATTCTGCGCTCCACGTTGCGATCCGCTTCCGAGACGATGTCCTGCAGGCTCGCCTTGGACTCGATCACCAGCTGGTCGCGGGTCTGCCAGTAGACGAGCGCGAGCGCGCCCGCGCGCGCGGCGATTTCCCGAGCCTGCATGTAGCGTTCGGCCAGCGCGTCGTCGATCATTTCAGCACTCCGAGAATCGCGGGCGGCTTACCGCCGCCGGCGCAGATAGACATAATAGGCACCCGCTCCGCCATGCTTGCGATGCGCTGGCGCGACCTGGAGCACCCGCGGGCCCAGCGGCGCGGCGGCGAGCCAGTGCGGCACATTATGTCGCAACACCCCGTGACGCGCCGGGAAATACCCTTCCTCCGGCGGCCGCCCTTTGCCGGTGATCACGAGGACCAGCCTCAGATCGATGGCATGGGAGCCGAGGATGAAGGAGATCAGCGCCGCGTGCGCCCGTTCGGCGGTCATCCCGTGCAGATCGAGCCGGGCCTCCGGACTGAGCCGGCCGCGGCGCAGGCTCTCGAACCGGCGCCGGTCCATATGCGGATGCGCCCGGTCGAGCGCGACATGGGGATCGGAGGCGAGATCGAAGGTGATCGAGGGCGCCGCGGGTCGCGCCGGCGCGCGCTCCGGCATGAGTCGCGGCAGCGCGGCGGGAACCACCGCCTGAGCCGCGGGCTGGTCGGCGAGTGGCGAACTCGTTGGCGGCGAGGCGAGCGGCATCGCATCGCGGCTTTCGAGCGCCGCGGGGCTCACCGTGGATTGCAACGGCCGTGCGCTCGCCGCGACCTGTTCCCACAGAGCCCGCTCGCCCTCCGTCAAGTTGCGGCGTCGGCGCCCCAAACTCGCGATTCCGGGATCAGCCGGCGGTGCCGGTCAGGAGCCAGTTCGGATTGTCCGAGGTCATCACCCGGCTGAAGGTCCAGATGTCGCGCTGGCGCCGAAGCTCGGTCGGTGAGCCTTCCACGATCCGGCCCTCGGCATCGCGGACCACCGAGGTCAGTTCGCCGAGGAAGCGCATCGCGATCTCGCCTTCGCCCGTGGCCGGATCGAAGCGCGCGTCGGCGAGCTTGACCTCGCTCACGCCCTGGAAATTCGCCTCGACGACATAGCCCTTGGCCTCGCGCTCCTTGATCGCCGCTTCGAAGCTCTCGAAGACCTCCGGCGACAGGAACGGGCGCAGGGTGTCGAGATCGCCCTTCTCATAGGCCATCACGAGCATTTCATAGGCCTGCCGGGCACCGTGGGTGAACTGGGCCACGGTGAAGGACCGATCGACCCGCTTCATCTCCGCGAGCGCCTTGCCGGCGTCGCTGTCGGGTTCGATGAAATCGGAGATGTCGCGATCCGGCCCGCCGCCCTCGATCACGTCGAAGGCCGGGCGCTCCCGCGAAGCGGGCTTCGGCAGGTTCTCCGTCGGCTTCTCGTAACCCTCACGCGTTCCGAGCACGCTGCGCAGCCGCAGCACGAGGAACAGCGCGATGGCTGCGAGGATTATGATCTGGATCATCTGCGAACCCATCCGGGTAACTGACCTTTCGTTCAAATTCGTCGCCAGGGCGTGGCACCGGCGGCGTCCCGATCTTATGTAGGGACTGCCAGGCGCCAAGTCCACCGATGCGCCACCCTCTTGCAACCCGACGGGAGACGGAGTTCATGCCGCTTCTGCTTATACTCGTCTGCCTGCCGCTGATCGAGATCGCACTTTTCGTCACCATCGGCGGCGAAATCGGGCTCTGGCCCACACTCGCGCTTGTGATCGCATCGAGCCTCGCCGGGCTTCTGGTGATGCGCGGTCAGGGCACCCGGGCGCTGATGCGGCTGAACGAGAGCATGGAGAAGGGCGGCGATCCGACCGGGCCGCTCGCGCATGGCGCGCTGATCATGATCGCGGGCGTCCTGCTCCTTGTCCCGGGGTTCTTCACCTCCGCCTGGGGCATTCTCCTGCTGATCCCGCCGATCCGGCGCTGGATGATCGGGCGGGGCGCCGGGGTCATGACGGTTCGCGCGACGCGGTTCGGTCGAGCGGGCCAGCAATCCCCCCGGCAATCCCCCCGCCCCGGCCCGGCATCGTCCCGCCCCGGTTCCGGCCCCGGCATGGCCCGCAAGGGCCCGCAAGGGCCGATCGACGCCGAATACGAGGTGATCGAGGACGGCGCGTCCGAAGCCAGAGATGGCGATACGCCCCGCCGCGGCGGGTCTGGCTGGACCCGTTCGCACTGACCGTCAGCACGAGATCTTCCGCTTTGATCGCCCACGGGGGGCGACCGGCCCGCGCGCCGAGCCGAATCGTGCCATCCGGCCGCGGCGAGAGCCCTCACCACTGGCCCCGGAGCGCGTTGTGACGGCCAGATCCGCGTGCTAGACCCGGCGCGACCCAGAGCAGTCGCGCCGGAAAGGATATTGTCATGGCCGAGGAAAACGGGGCCCAGGAGAACGCGGCCCAACAGAACGCGCCCCAGGCGCGGCTGAGCATCCTGACCCAGTATATCCGGGATCTCTCCTTCGAGAACATCGCGGCCCAGAAGGGCGTCGCATCGCCCGAAAGCCAGCCGGAAATCTCGGTCAAGGTCAATGTCGAGGCCGCGGGCCGCGCCGAGGACCGCTACGAGGTCATGATCAAGCTCAATGTGAACAGCTCGATCCAGGGCCAGCCGGTCTTTCTGATCGAACTCGACTACGCCGGGCTCTTCCTGATCCAGAACGTGCCGCAGGAGCAGCTGCACCCGCTCATGATGATCGAATGCCCGCGGCTGATCTTCCCGTTCGCGCGGCGGATCATCTCGGATGTGACGCGGGACGGCGGATTTCCGTCGCTCAACCTCGAGCCGATCGACTTCCTCGGCCTTTACCGCGCCGAGATCGCCCGCCGCCAGGCGGCGCAGACCTCGACGCCCGCCCAGGCGTGATCACGAGAGCCTGATCAGGCAGCGCGAGGTTCCGGGCTCAACCGGACCGGGACCAGAGCGCCGCCTCCCCGAGTTCCGTGACAAAGGCGGCATGCGCCGCCCGTTCCCCGGGGGTGATCCGCGGCGACAGTGGCCGCGGCCGGGGCGGCGGAACGTAGATCGCCTCGACGGTCCGGGCGCTCCCCAGCCCACCCACCGTGAGCACGAGACCCGGCTGGCGCCCGCCGACCAGTTCCAGATAGACCTCGGCCAGCAGTTCGGAGTCGAGCAGCGCGCCATGTTTCTCGCGCGCCGAATTGTCGACACCGAAGCGGCGGCACAGCGCGTCGAGCGTATTGTTCGCCCCCGGAAACCGGCGCCGGGCCATCTCCAGCGAGTCGACGGCGCGCGCGGGAGCGATCTCCGGATGCCCGGCCCAGCGAAGCTCGGCGTTCAGGAACTTCACGTCGAAGGCGGCGTTGTGGATCACCAGCCGAGCCTCGCCGACAAAGGCGAGGAAATCGGCGGCGATCTTCGCGAAGGCCGGCTTGTCCGAGAGGAACGCCGTGCTCAGCCCGTGAACGGCGAAAGCTTCCTCCGGCACTTCCCGCTCGGGATTGATGTAGACGTGGAACACCCGGCCGGTCGGCAGATGATTCAGGAGTTCGACGGCCCCGATTTCGACGATACGGTCCCCGGAGTCGGGATCGAAACCCGTGGTTTCGGTGTCGAGCACGATTTCACGCATCGTTTCCGCCATTCCTGCTTCCATTCAACCGCGCGACCAGGGACCGGACCTGGCCCCGGGCGTGTTCGATGCCGAGCGAGGTGTCGATCACGTGATCCGCGCGCGCGCGTTTCTCGGCATCCGGGGTCTGCCGGGCGAGATAGCGGGCGAAATCCTGCTCCGTCATGTCGGGCCGCGCCATCACGCGCGCCCGCTGAACCTCCGGCGGCGCGGTGACGACCAGCACCGCGTCGAGCCAGGCATCGGCGCCGGTCTCGAACAGGAGCGGAATGTCACAGACAACAAGCCCCGCCTCGGCCGCGGCGAGGAACGCGGCCCGATCCTCGGCCACGAGCGGATGGATCAAGCCCTCGACCCTGCCAAGCAGCGCCGGGTCCTCGCCGATCGCGGCGCGAAGCGCCGCGCGATCGACCCCGCCATCTGGCGTGACGACGCCGGGAACCAGCGGCGACAGGGCAACGGCCCCCGACCCGCCCGCGCCATAGATCCGATGCACGGCCGCGTCGGCATCCCAGACCGGAACGCCCTCGGCCCGGAACATCTCCGCCGTGGTCGACTTCCCCATGCCGATGGAGCCGGTCAGGCCAAGCAGGAATGGACGCGGCCGTCCGGTCATGTCCCGCCCAATACCGCGGCGCGCAGATCGGCGTCGACCCGCGGGGTCTCCCCGAACCACCGCGCGAAGCCCGGCACCCCCTGATGGAGCAACATGCCGAGGCCATCGACCACGCGCAGGCCGCGATCCGCCGCCGCGGCGAGGATCGGAGTGATCAACGGCTCGTAGACGATATCGCTGACCAGCGCATGCGCCGGCGCCGCGTCGAGCCGGATGTCGAGCGGCGGCTGGCCAACCATGCCGAGCGCGGAGGTGTTCACGATCGTCGCCGCGCCATCCGTCGCCTCCGACGCCTCGTCCCAGTCGATCACAACGACCGGGCCGCCGAGATGCTCGGTCAGTTGCTCGGCGCGGGAACGGGTCCGGTTCGCGAGCCGTATCTCGGGCGCGCCCGCGTCGATCAAGGCGGCGATCACCGCCCGCGACGCCCCACCGGCGCCAAGGACGAGCGCCGGCCCCCGCTCCGCCGTCCAGCCGGGCGCCCCCTGACGCAGGTTCTCGATGAAGCCGTAGCCATCGGTATTGTCGGCGTGAATGCCACCGTCGGGAAGGAACGTCAGCGTATTCGCGGCCCCGATCCGGACAGCGGTGTCGGTCGCCTCGCTCGCCGCCGCCAGCGCCGCCTCCTTGTGCGGTATGGTCACGTTCACGCCGCGAAACCCGAGCGCCGGCAGGCTTGCGAGGCCCCGCGAGAAATCCTCCGGTGCGAGACCGATCGGGATGTAGAAGCCATCGATACCGTGGCGGCTCAGCCAATGCCCGTGCAGCCGGGGCGAACGGGAATGGCCGATCGGCCAGCCGATCACCCCGGCGAGAGGCGGAGAATGCGCGGTCATTCGATGAGCATCCCTCTGCTGCGAAGGAATCCGAGAACCTCGAGCAGTGGCAGCCCGAGAATGGTGAAATAGTCGCCTTGCACGTGGGAGAAAAGCTGCGCGCCTTCCGCCTCGAGCCGATATGCGCCGACGGTCGACAGCAGAGCGGCACCCTGCCCCGCGACATAGTGGTCGAGGAAAGCATCGCTGAAGGGTCGCATTCGCAGCGTCGCCTTGCCGATGTGCCGCCAGACCGGCGTACCATCCTCATAGATCACGGCGGCGGAGAGGAGTTCATGGGTCCGGCCACGGAGCCGCGCGAGCTGGTCCCGGGCTTCCCCGACCGAGGCCGGCTTGTCGAAGAACCGGCCCTCGGAGACCAGGACCTGATCGGCGCCCAGCACCCTCAGGCCGCGCCCCTGGGTACGGACGGCCACGCGACGCGCCTTGAGGTCGGCCAGGGTATCGGCGACATCGCGCGGCGGCGCTCCTTCGGCGAGAAGCCCTTCCTTGATCGCCGTCTCGTCGACGGCTGCCGGGAAGACCTCGACCGACACACCCGCCGCGCGCAGCATTCCGGCCCTCGCCTCGGAGCGGGACGCGAGAATCAATGGCAGGATCGCTGGGTCTGGCATCCGCGGCGCGGCCTCCGTTCGGCTCGGATCGAGTTCTGGAGCGTCGCGATTCCGAACGCAAGAGGCGGCATCCGGGAGCGAGGCCGCGGAATCCCGGGGACGCTTCTGGGGATAACCCGGGTAATTCGCCCGGTATCGACCGGGAGAGTCGAGGACAGCTCCGATCGATCACCGCGTAGCCCGAAGCGACCCACAGGCCACGACCGACGCCGACGAACTTTTCCCGGAATCGGGATAACTCAGGGCAGGCCCGGCATCGGCCGCTTCAACCCGTGATTCACAGCCTGTGGATTGCCGCGGGTTGGTTATGTAAGGAATTGAAACAGAACGGTTAATTTTGAAGGCACACAACTTATGGTTGATACGCTCGATCCGTCGAGTTTTTCACAGACCTGTGGAAAACTATGTGGGAAAGAAATCCTGAACTTTAATCCCCAGGATTCACCCGCATACCTTCTCAATCAAATTTCAAGGAATGAACCCTCGGGAAAGTGGGACGGGGGCCATCTTGCGTCCCATCCGGCACCTGCTAAGACAATCCCCACTGCCTCGAAGGACCGACCCCATGCGCGACCTGCTCACCGCCGCCTACCCCTGGATCAAGGCCTTCCATATCGTGGCGATGGTGAGCTGGATGGCCGGGCTTTTCTATCTTCCCAGACTTTTCGTTTATCACTCCGAACGCGGGAAAGAGAGCAAAAGCCTCAATGAAACCCTCAAGATCATGGAGTACAAGCTCCTGAAATACATCATGAATCCAGCCATGCTCGTCACGTGGCTTCTGGGCATCCTGCTCGCTGGCATCCCGGGGGTGGTTGATTGGGCGGCCGGCTGGTTCTATATCAAGCTCGCCTGCGTTCTCGCCCTCACAGGTTTTCAAGGCTGGCTGACCGCGCGGTGCCGTGATTTCGCCGCCGACGAGAACCGGTTCGGCGGCCGAACCTATCGGCTCGTGAACGAGATTCCCACGATCGCGTTGATTGTGATCGCCATCATGGTAATTGTCAGGCCAATCTGACCTTTACGGGTTTGACAGCCACAGGCATTTGTGCAAAGGGGTGGAAACACAGGTCGCGGTCCCAGCTGACCATCCTCCCTGATTTCCCCTACCATCAAGGACGTTTGACTGCTCCGATGGATCTATCCTCCGATTTTCAGCAGCTTTCGCTCGCCGAGCTGAAAGCGAAAAGCCCTGCCGACCTGCTGACCCTGGCCGAGGAACTCGAAATCGAGAACGCCTCGAACATGCGCAAGGGCGACATGATGTTCGCCATCCTGAAGGACATGGCCGCGGAAGGCGTCGAGATCTCCGGCGACGGTGTTCTCGAAGTCCTCCAGGACGGCTTCGGTTTCCTTCGCTCTCCGGAAGCGAACTATCTCGCCGGGCCTGACGACATCTATGTAAGCCCGAACCAGATCCGGAAGTTCTCCCTGCGTACCGGGGACACTGTCGAAGGTGTCATCCGCGCGCCGAAGGAAGGTGAACGGTACTTTGGCCTCGTCAAGGTCTCGAAGATCAACTTCGAGGATCCCGAGAAGGCGCGGCACAAGGTCCATTTCGACAACCTGACGCCGCTCTATCCCGATGAGCGCATCAAGCTCGAACTCGACGATCCGACCAACAAGGACCGGACGGCGCGGATCATCGACCTGGTGGCGCCGATCGGCAAGGGCCAGCGCGGCCTGATCGTCGCCCCGCCGCGGTCGGGCAAGACCGTGATCCTGCAGAACATCGCCGCTTCGATCGAGAAGAACCATCCGGAATGCTATCTCATCGTGCTTCTGGTCGATGAGCGTCCGGAAGAGGTTACGGACATGCAGCGGTCAGTCAAAGGCGAAGTGATCGCCTCGACCTTCGACGAGCCCGCGACGCGGCATGTCGCGGTCGCCGAAATGGTGATCGAGAAGGCGAAGCGGCTTGTCGAGCACAAGCGGGATGTCGTGATCCTGCTCGATTCGATCACTCGCCTCGGCCGTGCCTACAACACCGTGGTTCCAAGCTCGGGCAAGGTGCTCACCGGTGGCGTGGATGCCAATGCGTTGCAACGACCGAAGCGCTTCTTCGGCGCGGCGCGAAATATCGAGGAAGGCGGGTCGCTGACCATCATCGCTACCGCGCTGATCGATACCGGAAGCCGGATGGACGAGGTGATCTTCGAGGAGTTCAAGGGTACAGGCAACTCCGAGATCGTGCTCGACCGGAAGATCGCGGACAAGCGGGTCTTCCCGGCCATCGACATCCTCAAATCGGGTACCCGCAAAGAAGATCTTCTCGTCGACAAGACAGACCTCACGAAGATGTTCATATTGCGACGTATCCTTAACCCCATGGGGACCACGGATGCGATCGAATTCCTGATCGGAAAACTCAAGCAGACCAAGTCTAATTCCGAGTTCTTCGATTCAATGAACAGCTGATCCTTTATTGTAGAGGATTTACTTGGACGGATGACCGATACGATCTTCGCCCAGGCCTCGGCCCGGGGGCGGGCTGGCGTGGCGGTCATCCGGATTTCTGGTCCCCGCGCCTTTGCGACATTGGAAGCTCTGACCGGTCCGAGGCCGGCGGATCGTACGGCGCTCCTGAGAACGATCCGCGCGCCGGATGGCGAGATGGTTGATCATGCCTTGGCACTGTGTTTTCCTGGACCGCGGAGCTTTACCGGTGAGGATGTAGCCGAACTCCACGTGCACGGGGGGCCAGCGGTTTGCGCCGCGGTTCTCCATCTTCTCTCGCAATGCCCGGGCAATCGGCTCGCCGAGGCGGGCGAGTTCACGCGAAGGGCCTTGTTGAACGGCCGGCTGGACCTCGCTCAGGTCGAGGGTCTCGGTGACATGCTCGCCGCGGAGACAGAGGCTCAGCGGCGGCAAGCGGCCCGGTTGATGACGGGGTCTCTGTCGGCCCAGGCCGGCAGATGGCGCGAAGCACTCCTGTTGGCGTTGGCTTACGTGGAAGCGTCAATCGACTTCGTTGACGATTCTGTCCCGGATGATGTCCATATCCAAGTTGTCAGACAACTTGCGGATCTTGAGGCGGACTTGCGGACGGCGTTGGCCGGTTCGGCTATCGCGGAACGCGTGCGGGAGGGATTCGAGATCGCCCTGGTCGGTGCGCCGAACGTCGGAAAGTCGACGCTGCTGAATGCGTTGGCCGGTCGGGACGCCGCCATCACCTCGTCGGTCGCAGGCACGACACGGGACGTTATCGAGGTCAAGATGGATCTGCGAGGTCTGCCGGTCACGCTGCTGGACATGGCAGGTCTGCGCGAGAGCAGTGATTTGATCGAGCAGATCGGCGTGCAGAAGGCCCGAGGGCGTGCGGAACGAGCCGACCTGCGGCTCTTTCTGGTGGACGCGGTTGAGGACCTCGGAATGCTCGGCGTTGGCTGGCAGGAGGGAGATCTTCTGGTTGGTGCGAAGCGGGATCTGGTACGGAGCCCGGCTGGGCTCTCGGTGTCAGGTACGACGGGTGAGGGGATCAGCGAGGTGCTTGATGCTCTGGCGATGCAGTTGGAAACTCGCGCCGGGACGGCGACCGGGGTCTCACACCGGAGACAGGCCGATGCTATCGCGCGCGCCGCGGACGCGGTGGGGCGCGCACGGGCGATGATCGACTCCGGGCTACCCGAAGTGGGGTCCGTGGAGCTGCGCAATGCTGCCAGGGCGCTTGACTTCTTGCTGGGCAAGGTGGACGTGGAGACGATCCTCGATACAGTCTTTCAGAGTTTCTGTCTTGGCAAGTAGGGAGTGTTTCACGTGAAACATCTGGACTACGATGTCGTAGTTGTGGGCGGCGGTCACGCCGGGACCGAGGCGGTTCTCGCCGCGGAAAGACTGGGCGTCAGGGCGGCATTGGTGACCCACCGGTTCGATCGCCTCGGAGAGATGTCGTGCAATCCGGCTATCGGAGGCGTCGGGAAGGGGCATATCGTCCGAGAGATCGATGCCTTGGACGGTCTGATGGGTTGGGCCGCTGATCAGGCCGGCATCCAGTATCGACTCCTCAACCGCCGAAAGGGCCCGGCCGCCCAAGGCCCGAGGACGCAGGCTGACCGAGCGCTATACCGCGCAGCGGTGCAGTGCGCGCTCCGGACGAGAGGTACACCTGTCATCGAGGGTGAGGTGGTGGACCTGATCGCCGAGCAGGGGGCGGTACGTGGGGTCGTTCTGCGTGACCAGGCGGAAGTAGGATGCCGAGCGGTCGTGTTGACAACCGGAACATTTCTGCGAGGGATGATCCATCTGGGCGACCAGCGATGGCCGGCCGGACGTGTTGACGATCCCGCTGCGGAGCTCTTGGCTCAGAGACTCGAATCTTTGGGCCTACCGCTGGGGCGCCTCAAGACGGGAACCCCCCCGCGATTGGACGGTCGCAGCATCGACTGGAGCAAAGTCGAGACGCAACCTGGCGACAGTGATCCGGAGCTGCTCTCGTTCCTGACCGCAGGCCCGATACCGCGGCAGATCGCATGCGGGATCACTCACACAACGCCTTCCAGCCATGACCTCATCCGCCGGAATTTGGAACGGTCAGCGATGTTCGGAGGTCAGATCGAGGGGAGGGGACCGAGGTACTGCCCGTCGATCGAAGACAAGGTGGTGCGTTTCGGTGAGCGGGAGTCCCATCAGGTCTTTCTCGAACCGGAAGGCCTCACGGATTGCACGGTCTATCCCAATGGGATCTCGACGTCTCTGCCCGCGGACGTTCAGGAAGGCATTGTCCGCTCCATGCAAGGTCTTGAGAACGCAAAAATTCTTCGGCTTGGCTACGCGATAGAGTACGACTATATCGATCCGCGGGCGCTGACACCGACGCTTGAGCTGAAGGCGCTTGGGTGCCTGTTTTTCGCCGGACAAATCAATGGCACCACAGGTTACGAGGAAGCTGCTGGTCAGGGTCTTGTCGCAGGGCTCAACGCCGCGGCGAAGGTTCTTGGCCGAGAACCCGTCATCCTGAACAGAGAGGACGCCTATATTGGCGTCATGATCGACGATCTGGTGACGCTCGGGGTCACTGAGCCTTATCGTATGTTCACGTCCCGGGCCGAGTTTCGCTTGAAGCTCCGCGCGGATAACGCGGACCAGCGCCTGACGCCGCTGGGGAGGGATCTCGGAGCAGTCTCGGATAAGCGGTTCCAGGCGTTTGCGCGAAAGATGGAGAATCTGGACACGGCGAGGGCGCTCGCAGAAGGCATCGAAATTACGCCGCCCGAAGCGGCTGTTCGCGGCGTAACCGTCAATCAGGACGGGGCACGCAGGAGTCTGCTTCGACTGCTTGCTCTGCCAGAGATCGACACCGACCGCGCGCGGATGGCGTTCCCTGAACTCGCTGATGTTGATGAAGCGACGTTGCGGCAGTTGCGACGCGAGGCGGTATACGAACCGTACATGGCGCGGCAGGCGCAGGAGATCGAGCAGCTGCGCCGGGATGAGAACGTGCCATTGCCAGACGCGATGGACTATACGGCCATGCCGGGACTCTCCAATGAACTGCGTGGAAAGCTTTCCCTGATCCGGCCCCGGACCCTCGGCCAGGCGGGGCGGATCGAGGGGATGACGCCCGCGGCGTTGACGTTGATCCTGATGCGGGCACGTCAGGCACGGATGGTATCGTGAGTGGGAGCAGTGCGGCGTTGGATGTTTCACGTGAAACACGCGAGCGCCTTGAGATCTATGCCGGGCTCCTCCGAAAATGGAACCCACGCATAAACCTGGTGTCGAAGACGACACTGCCACTCCTGTGGAGTCGGCATATCGAAGACTCGGCCCAGCTTTGGGATCTGGCCCCGGACGCCCCACCGGTCTGGGTCGATCTCGGCTCCGGAGGAGGGTTTCCCGGCCTCGTCATCGCGATTCTCGCGTCGGAAAGGAGCCCCGGTACGCGCGTCCATCTTGTCGAGAGCGACACGCGAAAATGCGCGTTCCTGAGCACCGTTGTCCGGGAATGTGGCGTAGTCGCGGAGGTCCACCCGGAACGCATCGAAAGTGTGCGTCCGCCGCTAGCGGATGTCGTTTCAGCCAGAGCATTGGCGCCACTGCCTGATCTGTTGGCACATGCGGAAAAACTCCGCCGGCCCGAGGGTATTTGCTTGTTTCCGAAGGGCGAGACGGTGCATAAGGAAATAGCCGACGCGAAGCGGCAATGGAACTTCGAGTGCAGTATTCATCCAAGCCGCACAGAACAGAAAGCGGCGATTGTTGAGATCGGAGCCTTTTCCCGTGTCTGACAGGCCTGCGAAACCTCACGTTTTGGCCATCACGAACCAGAAAGGTGGTGTTGGCAAGACCACCACCGCGATCAATCTGGGCACCGCTCTGGCGGCGCTCGGAAAACGTGTAGTGCTGATCGACATCGATCCGCAGGGCAATGCCTCGACAGGTCTGGGATTGCCGGTGGCCTCTCGCGGCCTGACCGCCTATGACTTCCTCGTCGCCGACGAGCCGCGCGAGTTCGCGGTCGAGACGATGGTCCCGGGCCTCTACATCGTTCCCGCGACCTCGGACCTCAGTTCCGCCGACGTGGATCTTGTCGCTGATCCGCGGCGGTTGCAGAGAATGCGTGACGCATTGGCCATCCCTGACGCGTTGCCGGAGGGCCTGGATTACGTTCTCATCGACTGCCCGCCGTCACTCAATCTCCTGACGTTGAACGCGCTGGTGGCGGCGCATTCCGTGCTGGTTCCACTTCAATGCGAGTTCTTCGCCCTGGAGGGACTGTCACAGCTGATGCGGACGGTTCAGTCAGTACGCAGCGCGCTGAATCCGACGCTTCGGATACAAGGTATTGTGTTAACAATGTATGACAGACGCAATAACTTGTCCGGTCAGGTCGCGACCGATGTTCGGGACAACCTCGGCAGCCTGGTCTACGAGACCGTCATTCCCCGAAACGTCAGGCTGAGCGAGGCGCCCTCCCATGCGGTGCCGGCTCTGATCTATGATTACACCTCATCCGGGAGCATCGCGTATCAGCGGCTGGCCGGAGAAGTGCTGGCGCGCATGCGAGGCGGTCAAACGCTCATCGAACCGGCGGCATAGGAGAGCGGCGAATGGAGAGAAAGGGTTTGGGCCGTGGCCTGTCGGCGCTGCTCGCCGACGTGGCCCCGCAGGAGTCCCGGCCGGGTGCTGGGCCGACTGCGCCCGCTGTTCAGGGCCAGCGCATGATTCCGATCGAACGGATCAAGCCCAATCCCAATCAGCCGCGACGGGACTTCCCGGACAAGGACCTGTACGATCTCGCGGCCTCGATCCGGGAACAGGGCGTGATCCAGCCGCTGATTCTGCGGCCGCATCCGTCGGAGCCCGATACCTACGAGATCGTCGCGGGCGAGCGCCGTTGGCGTGCCTCGCAGATCGCACAGCTGCATGAACTGCCGGCGATCCTCCGGGATCTCGACGATACCCAGGTTCTCGAAATCGCGATCATCGAGAACATTCAGCGCGAGGACCTCAACGCCATCGAGGAAGCCCTGGCCTATCGGCAGTTGATGGACCGCTTCGGCCATACGCAGGAACGTCTCGCCGAGGGTCTCGGTAAAAGCCGCAGTCACATCGCCAATCTGCTTCGTCTGCTCACGCTACCAGAACCGGTGCTCGATCTCGTCCGGACCGGGAAGCTCACCGCTGGGCATGCCCGGGCTCTCGTCACGGCTGTGAACCCGGAAGCTCTGGCGCGTCAGGTGATCGAAAAGGATCTTTCGGTTCGCCAGACCGAGCAACTCGCGCGTTCGGTCCTGGGCGCCCCGGCCCCGGGCAAGGCCATGGCTCAGGCACGGACCAAGGACGCCGACACCCGCGCGCTCGAAGAAGATCTGATGGCCGCCCTGCGATTGAAGGTCTCGATCGAACAAAAGGCGGGGAAGCAGGCGGGTGAAGTCAGAATCCGCTATCGCAACCTGGAGGAGCTCGACGGGCTCTGCCAGCTACTGTCGGCGGGATGAGGTTCGCGACGGGCTATCAATCGACCCGGCAGGTTCTAAGAGTCGGCCCGTTGCGATCTAACTGATTGTTAAACAAAGATTTTCAAGGATCGCGTTCAGGACGGGGCGACCTTTCGCAGCCACACGAACGCGATCAGGCGCGACCTCAAGATATCCATCATCGCTCAGGTTCTTCAATCGGGCCGGGTCGAGATCTTGTCCCGCCAGCCGCCTGAATCGCCTGGGATCGATCCCCTCGGCAAGCCGCAAGCCCATCAACAGCAGTTCGATCGCACGATCGCCGGGCTCGATCCGCTCGCGGAGCGCAGTCCCGCCGCCACCTGTCTCCACCGCCGACAGCCACCGCTCCGGGGCCAGCTCCGTTTCCGTTGCCCAGCGCGCGCCTTCGAGCGTCAGCCGTCCATGCGCGCCTGGCCCGATACCGGCGTAGTCGCCCGCGCGCCAGTAGGTCAGGTTATGCCGTCCCTCCGCGCCCGGCACGGCGTGGTTGGAGGTCTCATAGGCGGGCAGTCCGGCGTTGTCGCAGATCTCCTGAGTTGCGAAATAGAGATCCGCCGCCAGTGTCTCGTCGGGGAGTCCGCGCAACCGGCCGCGTTTCGCGAGTTCGCCGAACCGGGTCCCGTCCTCGATCGTCAGCTGATAGAGGGACAGGTGGTCCGCGGCCAGATCGAGCGCGCTTCGCAACTCGCGCCGCCAATCGGCGAGACCCTGCCCCTGGCGGGCATAGATCAGATCGAAGCTCACCCTCTCGAAGGTCCGCCGCGCGATCCGGAACGCCGCGAGGGCCTCGTCGACGCTGTGCATCCGCCCCAGCGCCTTCAGGTCGGCGTCGTTCAAGGCCTGGATACCCATGGACAGCCGGTTGACGCCCGCCGCGCGATAGCCGCGGAACCGCTCGGCCTCGACCGATGTGGGATTGGCTTCGAGCGTGATCTCCGCGCCCGCGTCCAGATCCCACTCGACCGCGGCCGCGTCGATGATCGCGGCGACCGTTTCCGGGGGCATGAGACTCGGTGTCCCCCCACCGAAGAAGATGCTCGAAACCCGCCGGCCGCGGGTCACCTCGGCCTCGCGCCGGAGTTCGCGGACCAGCGCCTCGCGCCATCGCGACTGGTCGATCCCCGCGCGAACATGGCTGTTGAAGTCGCAGTAGGGGCACTTGGCCGCGCAGAACGGCCAGTGAACATAGATCCCGAAACCGCCCGCGCGCCAATCCTCGGCGGCCGCTTCGCCTTCAGCGGCGGAAGTCCGCGGGTTGATGGAAGCGAGAGTCACCGCGGGAGGCCTCCCCGACAGAGCCCGAACCGAATGGCTCAGGCAGGTGCGAGGCAAGCCTCGACAAGTTTCGACAGTGCGCGGGCGCGATGGCTGATCCGGTTCTTCTCGGCGAATCCGATCTCGCCGAGCGTGGTCTCATACCCATCCGGCTGGAACATGGGGTCATAGCCGTGACCCTCGGCGCCGCGCATCGGCCAGACACAGCGACCCTCCAGCACCCCTTCGAACACCTCGTCATGCCCATCGGGCCAGGCCAGCACCAGCGTGGACAGAAACCGCGCCGTCCGCGGTTCCGGCGCCTTCGCCGCCTCCAGCGCCTCCCAGGCCCTCGTCATCGCCAGCACGAAGTCGCGTCCTGCAGGCGTCTCGGCCCAGTCGGCGGTATGGACCCCGGGGGCGCCATCGAGCCCGTCGATCGCGATGCCGCTGTCGTCGGCGAGCGCGGGCAGCCCCGCGGCGCGGGCGGCCGCGTGCGCCTTGATCCGGGCATTGCCGATGAAAGTCTGTTCCGTTTCCTCGGGTTCGGGCAGCCCGAGTTCCGCCGCCGAGACCACCTCCGTTCCGAACGGCGCCAGCAAGGCCCGGATCTCCGCGAGCTTGCCGGCGTTATGGGTGGCGACGACGATCCTCGGTTCGGTCAGTCGCCGGGTCACGCGATCGCCGCCTTCTGCGCCGCGACCAGTTCGCCGACGCCCTTCTCGGCGAGGTCGAGCAGGAGGCCGAGTTCCGCGCGGGAGAAGGTCGCGCCCTCCGCGCTGCCCTGGACCTCGATGAGGCCGAGGCTGCCCGTCATCACGAAATTGCCGTCCGTGCCGGCGACGCTGTCCTCGGCGTAATCGAGATCGAGCACCGGCTGCCCGCCGTAGATCCCGCAACTGACCGCCGCGACATGGGCGGTGATCGGATCGGTCTTAACATCGCCCGCCTTCAGGAGTTTGTTGACCGCGAGTCTCAGCGCGACCCAGCCCCCGGTGATCGCGGCGCATCGGGTTCCTCCATCGGCCTGGATCACGTCGCAATCGACGGTGATCTGGCGTTCCCCGAGTGCCACGCGGTCCACGCCGGCGCGGAGGCTTCGGCCGATCAGCCGCTGGATCTCCTGGGTACGCCCCGACTGCTTGCCCGAAGCCGCCTCCCGGCGGTTGCGCGTGGTCGTGGCCCTCGGCAGCATGCCGTACTCCGCGGTGACCCAGCCAAGACCGGTCTTGCGCAGGAACGGCGGCACGTTCTCCTCGATCGATGCGGTGCAGAGAACATGCGTGTCGCCCATGCGGATCAGGCAGGAGCCCTCGGCGTGCCGGGAAATCCCGGTCTCGATGGCAACCGGGCGCAGGGCATCGGTGGCGCGGCCGGAGGGACGCATGGCAGTTCTCCTTGCAAGTGTCACAGGTCCGGCCATCGGATCTTGCCGGATCGCAATTCGCGCCTCATATCCCGTGGACGGGGTCGCGTCCAGCGCCGGTGGGGTCGCAGGCCGGGCCGCGAGCCTGGTTGCATGGGACAGCGACGAGATCCCGCGATGAAGATTCCGGCCCGCCTCCCGGCCGCGGCCGCCGCAGCGAAGGAAGACAGGTGCCCGCGGTCCCGAAGAACCGTTCTCCCCTGAGCCAGATGAGCGACCGCGGCCGCGAGGTGTTTCGCCGGCTCGTCGAAGCCTATCTCGAGACCGGGGAGCCCGTCGGTTCCCGCACCCTGTCGCGGAGCGTCTCCGAGAACGTATCGGCGGCGACCATCCGCAACGTGATGCAGGATCTCGAAATGCTCGGGCTGCTCGACAGTCCGCATGTCTCGGCCGGCCGTATTCCGACCCAGATGGGTCTGCGGCTGTTCGTGGACGGCATCCTCGAGGTCGGCGACATCGGTCAGTCGGAACGGGCGGAGATCGAGCGGGGGCTCGGCCGCGGCGACTCCGACCTGCCGACCATCCTCGACCGCGCCGGCGACATGCTCTCGGGCTTGACCCACGGTGCGAGCCTGGTGCTGGCGCCGAAGCAGGAAGCGCCGATCCGGCATATCGAGTTCGTCTCGCTCGGGAATGACCGCGCGCTCGTGGTGCTGGTGACCGGCGACGGCCAGGTCGAGAACCGGGTCTTCGAGCCACCGATGGGTCTCACCCCAGCGGCGATGCGGCAGGCGGCGAATTTCCTGAACGCCATCCTTCAGGGACGCACGCTCGGCGAGATGCGCGGCGTCGTCGCGTCCGAGATCACCCGGCGCCGGGCGGAACTCGACGCGCTCGCCGCGGATCTGGTCGAGGACGGCACGGCGGTCTGGGCGACCGACGAGGGCGACGGCTCGCGCGACCGGCTGATCGTGCGGGGCCGGGCCAATCTGCTCGAAGGAACGCCCGACGCCGAGCAGCTCGAACGCATCCGCGGCCTCTTCGACGATCTCGAACGCAAGCGCGATCTGGCCCAGCTTCTCGAACTGACCGAGGGCGGCGACGGCGTCCGGGTCTTCATCGGCTCGGAGAACAAGCTTTTCTCACTTTCCGGTTCCTCTCTCGTCGTGTCTCCCTATATGAATGCGGACCGAAAGATCATCGGCGCGGTAGGGGTCATCGGGCCGACGCGGCTCAACTATGGCAGGATCGTGCCGATCGTTGATTACACGGCGCAACTGGTCGGCCGGCTGGTTTCGAGCCGGAGCAAGGGCTAGGACGGAAGAACATGGCGAAAGACAAGAACAAGCATGATCTCGAGGAGCAGTTTCTCGACGATCCGGAAAATCTCTTCGAGGAAGAGGATTACGAGCCGGACGCCGAGGAAATCGCGGCCGACGAGACGAGCGCGCTTCGCGCCGAGGTGGCCGAGCTGAAGGACCGGCTGCTGCGCAGCCTCGCCGAGGCGGAGAACCTCCGCAAGCGGGCCGAGCGGGAGCGGCGCGACGCCGAGATCTATGGCGCGACGCGTCTCGCGCGCGATCTCCTCGGCGTGCATGACAATTTCGACCGGGCGCTCGGCAATGTGACCGACGCGGTGCGCGAGGCGGCGCCCGGGCTGATCGAGGGGATCGAGCTTACGCAGCGCGGCCTGCTCTCGGCCTTCGAGAAGAACAAGATCGTGAAGATCAGCCCCGCCGCCGGCGACCGGTTCGATCCGAAGCTGCATCAGGCGATGTTCGAGGCGCCGGTGCCCGGCACCAAGGCCGGGGACATCATTCAGGTGATGGGCGAGGGCTTCATGATCGGCGAACGGCTGCTCCGCCCCGCCCAGGTCGGCGTCTCCTCCGGAGGGCCCGCCGTCCCGCCCAAGTAGCCCGATCCGAGTAGCGCCACGCAAGGAGGCGGACGTTTCCGTCCGCCTTCTCCCTCACCGCCGCCCGCGCCCGAATGCCCACCCGAATGCCCAGGCGAGCAGCAGGACGAGGATCAGCCCTGGCACCACGACCGCGGCGATGAGCCCGAGGTGGTGCCAGATCCAGGGCAGCGCGTCCGCCTCGCGGCCCAGCCGGTAGGCAAGCGTGGTCCAGACCCCGACCCAGAGCGCCGCGCCCACGACATTCGCGGCGAGGAAATGCGTCCAGGGCATCCGGCTCGTGCCGGCGACAAGGCCGTTCAACTGCCGCAGCAGTACGACGAAGCGCGCGACGACGACGATGATCGGCCCGCGCCGGCGCATGATGTCCTCGGCCCTGGCGACCGCGGCCTCGGTGATGCCGAACCGTCTCCCGTAGCGCAGGATTACCGGCCGTCCGAACTTGCGACCGATCAGATAGCCGATGTTGTCGCCGAGCACGGACCCGAGGAAGGCGGCGAGCGCGACGTGCACGATCGAGACCTTGCCGAGCGCGGCCCCGGCCGCCGCCGCGACGATCGCCGATTCCCCGGGCAGAGGCCCGCCGAGGGATTCGAGCGTGACGGTCACGAACAGCGCCGCGACGCCGTATTCGGCCAGCAGCTGCTCGAATCCCGCCAGGAACCCGCTCACCCGAGCAGGCCTTTCAACTCGTAGACCAGTGCCAGCGCGTCCCGCGGCGTGAGATTGTCCGGATGCACCGCCCGCAGCCGTTCCTCCGCGGGCGAGCCTTCGCGCACCTCTGGCGCGGGCTCCGGGGCGGGCGACCGCGCCGCGAGGCTGAAGAGCGGCAGGTCGTCGACCAGCGCCTTCGCCTTGCCGCCCGGCTCGCGCTCACCCTGTTCGAGCGCGTCGAGCACCACCCGCGCGCGGTTCACCACCGCCTTCGGGAGCCCGGCGAGACGGGCGACCTGCACGCCGTAGGACCGATCGGCGGCGCCCTCCCGGACCTCGTGCAGGAAAATGACCTCGCCCTCCCATTCCCGGACCGCGACCGTGGCGTTGCGGAGCCCGGCGAGCTTCTCCGCCAGCGCGGTCAGCTCGTGGTAATGCGTGGCGAAGAGCGCCCGGCAGCGATTTGTGTCATGCAGGTGTTCGAGCGTCGCCCAGGCGATCGAGAGCCCGTCATAGGTCGCCGTGCCGCGGCCGATCTCATCGAGGATGACGAGCGCGCGTTCGCCGGCCTGGTTCAGGATCGCCGCCGTCTCCACCATCTCGACCATGAAGGTCGACCGGCCGCGGGCAAGGTCATCGGCCGCGCCGACGCGGCTGAAGAGCTGGTCTACCACGCCGATCCGCGCCCGCGCCGCCGGCACATAGGCCCCGACCTGTGCCAACAGCGCGATCAGCGCGTTCTGGCGCAGGAAGGTGGATTTGCCCGCCATGTTCGGCCCGGTCAGGAGCCAGATCGGCCGCGCCCCGGGCCCATCCGCCGCGAGATCGCAATCATTGGCGACGAAGCTCGCTCCCTCGCGGGCCAGCGCCTGTTCGACCACCGGATGCCGGCCGCCCGTGATCTCGAAGCCCCGGCTCTCATCGACCTCCGGACGTGCCCAGTCGCGGTCGATCGCGAGATCGGCGAGCCCCGCCGCCAGGTCGATTTCGGCGAGCGCCCGGGCCACCTCGGCGACCGGGCCGGAGCGCTCCAGCACCGCGCGGCGGAGATCCGCGAAGATCCGCCGCTCCAGATCGAGCGCATGGCCGCCGGCGTTCAGGATCTTCGTCTCGATCTCCGCGAGCGCGAGCGTCGTGAACCGGACCGCATTCGCCGTGGTCTGCCGGTGCTTGAAGGTTTCGCTGAGCGGTTCCGCGAGCATCTTCTGGGCGTGCGTGGCCGGGGTCTCGACGAAATAGCCGAGGACGTTGTTGTGCTTCACCTTGAGCGCGTTGATGCCCGAGAGGCCGACATATTCGGTCTGGAGCCCGGCGATCACGCCGCGGCCCTCGTCCCTGAGCCGCCGCGTCTCGTCGAGTTCCGGCTCGAACCCCGCCGCGACACAGCCGCCGTCGCGGAGCAGGAGCGGCGGTTCGGCGACGAGCGCCGCGGCGAGAAGGTGCGCGAGCTCCTCATGCCCGCCGAGCGCGGCGACCGCCCTGCCCAGCGTCTCGGGCAGATCGGCCGCGGAGAGAGTGCCGATGAGCTTCCCGGCCTCGGCCAGCCCGTCGCGGATCGCGCCGAGATCCCGGGGACCGCCCCGGTCGAGCGCGAGCCGCGACAGCGCGCGTTCGATGTCGGGCACGCGCCGCAGCCGCTCGCGCGCCGCCCGCGCCGTCTCGGGCGCCTCCACGAAGAATGCGACGGCCGCCTGCCGCCCGCGGATGGTCGGCACATGCGCGGAAGGCGCGTTCAGGCGAAGCTCGAGCAGCCGCGCGCCGCCGCCCGTCACCGTCCGGTCGATGGCCGCGATCAGCGATCCGTCACGGCCGCCCGAGAGAGCGCGCGTCAGCTCCAGATTGCGGCGCGTCGCGGCGTCGATACGCATCAGGCCCCCGGCGGTCTCCCGCGCGGGCGGGCGCAGGAGCGGCAGCCGGCCCTTCTGTGTCAGTTCGAGATAGTCGATGATCCCGCCGAGCGCCGCGATCTCCACGCGCTCGAAAGCCGCGAAGCCTTCGAGCGACGCGACGCCGTAAAGCGCGCCGATCCGCGCCTCGGCGGCCGTGGAATCGAAACTCGCGCGCGCGAGCGGCGTCGTCACCGCGCCCGCCTCGGCGATGAGCCCGTCGAGATCAGGCTCCAGATGATCGGGCACCAGCACCTCGCGCGGTGCGATCCGGGCCAGCATCGGCCCGAGGGTCACGCGCGCGCAGGGTGCCACGGTCACATCGCCGGTCGAGACATCGACCCAGGCGATCGCCCCCTCGCCGCGGATCTCCGCGAAAGCGGCGAGGAAATTGTTGCGCCGCGAATCGAGCAGGCTGTCCTCGGTGAGCGTCCCCGGCGTCACGAGCCGCGTCACCTCGCGCCGGACCACCGATTTCGACCCGCGCTTCTTCGCCTCGGCGGGGTCCTCCATCTGCTCGCAGACCGCGACCCGGAAGCCTTTCCGGATCAGCGTGAGCAGGTAGCCCTCCGCCGAATGCGCCGGGACGCCGCACATCGGTATGTCGCGCCCGAGATGCTGACCGCGTTTGGTCAGTGCGATATCGAGCGCGGCGGCCGCGGCCTCGGCATCCTCGAAGAACATCTCGTAGAAATCGCCCATCCGGTAGAAGAGCAGCGCGTCGGGATGATCCGCCTTGATGGCGAGATACTGCGCCATCATCGGCGAGACGGGGCTCTCGGCGGTCACGAAGTTCCTCCGGACTTTGGAGAGATCCGTCTACCGGCTGGCGCGACGCTTGGAAAGGGGCCGACAGGGGTCGCGGGTCGTCCGATCCGCGCGGGCGGCGATCGGGCGGCGATCGGGCGGAGTGTCGTCCGGAAACCTCACCCGGTCACGCTTGTGCGCCGCGTCATCCCCGGCGCGATTCAGCCGCGGGGGCGCGTCGGATGCCCTCGCCCGCTGGATCATACTCGTCCTTCGCGTAAAAATCGGGCAGAACATGCAAGCTGAAGCCAGAAACACAGCCTCCCGGTAGAATCTTCGTTGACTCGGAGTAAACAACCGGCGAAGTCGGGAGGGGTCGGTTCGTGTCCGCTCGTACCAAGGGAGTATCGAGTATGATGAAGTCCTTCGCAGCCGCGCTCCTGATGGGCGCCGCTTCGCTGATGCCGGTCTCGGGCCTCGCAGCCACCGTCATCTCCGGTGAGACGCAGCTCTTCGAGGCGAAGATCCTGCGTCCGGGCGAGACCTGGACGACCTCCTATACCGTGAACGCGCCGGACAGGTTCGTCCTCGACCTCGCCTTCTCGGGGACGGGATTCAGCGGAGGCGAGGATCTGTCGCGCGTGCGGTTCGGAATCGACGTGGCGGATACCTCCTACGGCTTCTATTCGGGAACCTCGCCCATCTCCTTTCGCGGGCGGCGTGATCAATGACGTGAGCATTTCCGCCCCGTTCTCGATCATCTATTACCTCGACGCCGCGGCTCAGCACGCGACCGGTGTCACCTTCACCGGCAGCCTGTCGCCGGTCCAGGTGCCGGAGATCGGCGCGGAGGGTGCCTTGCCCGCCGTCTTCCTCGTCCTCGGGAGCATCGCCGTTATGACCGGTTCGATCCGTCGCCGGGACGCGCGGCGCCTGGCCGTCGCGTAGCAGTCGGAACCGGCGCCGAAAGACATCTCGACACGGGCGAGGGCCGCGATAGACTCCAGCCGTTCGGGCGTTCTGGAGGCTGGGAGATGGCGGCGATGAAGGTCAGGCAGGTCGCGCATGTCTGTATCCTGGCGCGTGACCTCGAGGCGACGAGGGCGTTCTATCGTGACGTTCTCGGCATGGAGACACGGTTCAACTTCACCCGCGACGGCCGGATCTTCGGCTTCTATCTCGACGCTGGCGGGCGGACGAACATCGAGGTGTTCGAAAACGGCGCCAGCGGCTTCGCCGAGAGCCAGAACATCAATCATCTCTGCCTGGAGGTCGAAAGCCTCGACGAGGCGGTCGCGCATATCCGCGCGGCTGGGGTCGCGGTGACCGACAAGCACAAGGGCTGCGACAATACCTGGCAGGCCTGGACCGCCGATCCGGACGGGGTGAGGATCGAGCTTTTCGAGTATACGCCGGAGAGCGCGCAGTTCACCGGCGGCGATCGCGAAGCGGACTGGTGACCCTCAGGTAGCGCCTCCGGGCAGTCGTCCGGGGCAGGGGAGACGGACTCAGCCCTTCATCCCGTCCCAGAATCCCTTCACGCGGGAGAAGAAGTCCTGCGTTTCCGGGCTGTTGTCGCGCCCTTCCTCATCGAACTGGCGCAGCAGTTCCTTCTGTCTGTGCGAGAGGTTCACCGGCGTCTCGACCGCGAGTTCGATGTAGAGATCGCCCGTGGTCGTCGCCCGCAGCGCCGGCATCCCCTTGCCGCGCAGGCGCAGCTGCTTGCCCGATTGCACGCCTACCGGAACCTTGACCCGCGTGCGGCCGCCGTCGATCGTCGGCGCGTCTATCTCGCCGCCGAGCGTGGCCGTCGTCATCGAGACCGGAATCCGGCAGTAGAGATCCTGGGCCTCCCGCTGGAAGATCGGATGCGCCTCGACCTCGACGAAGATGTAGAGATCGCCCGGCGGGCCGCCGCGCAACCCGGCCTCCCCCTCGCCCGCGAGGCGGATTCGCGTGCCGGTCTCGACGCCCGCGGGGATATTGACGTTGAGCGTGCGGGCCTTGCGGACCACGCCCGAGCCGCCGCAGGCGTGGCAGGGGTTCTTGATGATCTGCCCGCGGCCGGAGCAGGTCGGGCAGGTGCGCTCGACGGTGAAGAATCCCTGCTGCGCGCGGACCTTGCCATGGCCGGAGCAGGTGGGGCAGGTCAGCGGTTCGGCGCCGCCCTCGGCGCCGGTGCCCGAGCAGACCTCGCAGGCGGCGCTGCCGGGAACGTCGATCGTCGCCTTCTTGCCGTTGAACGCGTCCTCGAGCGACATCTTGAGATTGTAGCGCAGGTCGGAACCGCGGGCCCGCCGCGTCCGGCCCTGGGCCTGACCGCCCATGAAATCGCCGAACAGGTCCTCGAAGACGTCCGAGAAGGCCGATGCGAAATCGCCGCCGCCGCCCTGGAAGCCGCCGCGCGCGCCGGCGCCATGCCCGTTCTCGAACGCGGCGTGGCCGAAGCGATCATAGGCCGCCTTCTTCTGCGAGTCCTTCAGCACATCATAGGCTTCGTTGACTTCCTTGAAGCGCGCCTCCGCGTTCGGATCCTGCGCGTTCCGGTCCGGATGATGCTCCATGGCCTTCTTGCGATAGGCCTTCTTGATCTCCGCGTCCGATGCCTCGCGTCCGACGCCGAGCATTTCGTAGTAATCGCGTTTGGCCATCCGAGCCCCGTGTCTCTCTAAACGGCGGATGGCCCGCCTGCGGGCGGGCCATCCAACTCAGCGCTGCGTCGTCCTCAGGATTTCTTGTCGCCGCCGCCGAGATCCTCGAAATCGGCGTCGACGATATCGTCGTCCTGGTTCGGCGAGGCATCGTCGGACTGCGTCTTCGCGGCCTGAGCTTCCTGCTCCGCCTTGTAGATCGCCTCGCCGAGCTTCATCGCGGCTTCGGCCAGATCCTGGCTCCGGGCGCGGATCTTCTCGGCGCTGTTGCCTTCCATCGCTTCCTTCAGCGTCTTGATCGACAGCTGGATCGCCTCGACCGTGGTCGGGTCGACCTTGTCGCCGTGATCGGTGACGGCCTTCTCGGTGGAGTGGATGCGGCTTTCGGCCTCGTTCTTGGCCTCGACCAGCTCGCGCCGCTCCTTGTCCGCCTCGGCGTTCTCCTCGGCTTCGCGCACCATCTTGTCGATGTCCGCGTCGCTCAGCCCGCCCGAAGCCTGGATCGTGATCTTCTGCTCGCGGTTCGTGCCCTTGTCCTTGGCATTGACCGAGACGATGCCGTTGGCGTCGATGTCGAAGGTCACCTCGATCTGCGGCACGCCACGCGGCGCGGGCGGGATCTGTTCGAGATTGAACTGGCCGAGCAGCTTGTTGTCCGCGGCCATCTCGCGCTCGCCCTGGAAGACACGGATCGTCACCGCGTTCTGGTTGTCCTCGGCGGTCGAGAAGATCTGGCTCTTCTTCGTCGGGATCGTCGTGTTGCGGTCAATGAGGCGCGTGAAGACACCGCCGAGCGTCTCGATGCCGAGCGAGAGCGGCGTCACGTCGAGCAGGACCACGTCCTTCACGTCACCCTGCAGCACGCCGGCCTGGATCGCGGCGCCCATGGCGACGACCTCGTCGGGGTTGACGCCCTTGTGCGGCTCCTTGCCGAAGAACTTGGCCACTTCCTCGAAGACCTTCGGCATGCGGGTCATGCCGCCGACGAGCACGACCTCGTCGATGTCGGCCTTGGAGAGACCGGCGTCCTTGAGCGCGGCCTGGCAGGGCTTCATCGAACGGGCGATCAGGTCGGAGACGAGCGATTCGAGCTTGGCGCGCGTCAGCTTCAGCACGAGGTGCAGCGGCTGATGCGTCTTCGGGTCCATCGAGATGAACGGCTGGTTGATCTCGGTCTGGCTCGCGGAGGACAGTTCGATCTTCGCCTTCTCGGCGGCTTCCTTCAGCCGCTGCAGCGCCATCTTGTCCTTGGTCAGATCGACGCCATTCTCCTTCTTGAACTCGGCCGCGAGGTATTCGACGATGCGCATGTCGAAGTCTTCGCCGCCGAGGAAGGTGTCGCCGTTCGTCGATTTCACCTCGAAGAGGCCGTCGTCGATCTCGAGGATCGAGATGTCGAAGGTGCCGCCGCCGAGGTCATAGACCGCGATGGTCTTGGTGCCGGTCTTCTCCAGCCCATAGGCGAGCGCGGCCGCGGTCGGCTCGTTGATGATGCGCAGAACTTCGAGACCGGCGATCTTGCCGGCGTCCTTGGTCGCCTGACGCTGGGCGTCGTTGAAATAGGCGGGGACGGTGATGACGGCCTGCGTCACCTTCTCGCCGAGGTAGGATTCGGCGGTTTCCTTCATCTTCTGCAGGATGAAGGCGGAAATCTGGCTGGGGGAGTATTTCTCGCCCTTCACCTCGACCCAGGCGTCGCCATTCGCGCCCGGCACGATCTTGTAGGGCACCATCTCCTTGTCCTTGGCGGTCACCGGGTCGTCGTAGCGGCGGCCGATCAGGCGCTTGATGGCGAAGAGGGTGTTCTCGGAATTGGTGACGGCCTGCCGTTTGGCGGCCTGCCCCACCAGGCGTTCGTCGTCGGTGAAGGCGACGATCGACGGAGTCGTTCGGGCGCCCTCGGAGTTCTCGATGACCTTCGCCTGGCTGCCGTCCATGATGGCGACGCAGCTGTTGGTCGTGCCGAGGTCGATACCGATGACTTTGGACATGAAGTTTCCTTTCAAGCGGCGATTTTCCATGCCGGGTCCATGACAAGGCCCCCGGCCTCTGATCCCTGTCGCGGCAGCCCGAAGTTCTGGCCGTCGCGACTTTGGCAGCTATATAGGGAGCGGGCCAAAGCCCTGCAAGCAGCCCGTTGGGGATAAAAAGCGGCGTTCTCCGGGAGTTCCGGGCCGCTCCGCGACGGGTGAGAACTCCCCGGTACCGGATCTACGCGGGCGGGGCCGAAGGCTGGGAGCGAAGCATGAGTTTGTGGCGTCATGTCCTGCGGCGGGCCGCGCGCAAGATCTGGTTCCGGGCGGCCCTGTTCAGTCTCGGGGCCGTGCTGCTCGCGCTCGCCGCGCGGGTGCTGGCGCCGATCATGCCCGATGTCTTCTCCAGCAACATGGGGCAGGATTCGGTCGATCAGATCCTCGAGATCCTCGCCTCCTCGATGCTCGCCGTCACGACCTTCTCGCTGACCGCGATGGTGCAGGCCTATTCCTCGGCGACGACGCAGGGCACGCCGCGGGCGACGCAGCTCATGCTCGCCGACAACACGTCGCAGAACGCGCTCTCGACCTTTCTCGGCGGATTCCTGTTCTCGATCGTCGGCATCGTCGCGCTTTCGACCGGCTATTACGATCCCAAGGCGCGGACCATCCTCTTTCTCGGCACCGTCGCCGTGATCGCGATCATAGCCATCACGCTCCTGCGCTGGATCGCGCATGTCACGGGGTTCGGGCGGATGAACGACGTGATCGACCGGGTGGAGGAGGCGGCGACCGATGCGATGCGGGGCCAGGCGGCGGAGCCCCGGCTCGGCGGGATGCCGGCGCGGCCGCCGGAGCCGGACGCGGTCCCGGTGCGGCCGCGGGAGACGGGCTATGTGACGCTGATCGACAGCGCGAAACTGGCGCGGCTCGCCGAGGGCTACGACCTCTACCTCCACGTCGAGGCGCTGCCCGGGGCGATGGTGCATCCGGGGCGGCCACTGCTCTGGGTCGATGGCGCGGTGGACGCGGCGGCGCGCGACGGGCTGATCTCGGCCTTCACCATCGAGCCGCACCGGGACTTCGATCAGGACCCGCGGCTCGGTCTGATCGCGCTCTCGGAGATCGCCTCGCGGGCGCTGTCGCCGGCGGTGAACGACCCCGGAACCGCGATCGCGGTGCTGAATGCGACGCAGCGCGTGTTCCTCGCGCTGTTCGATCCCGACGAGACCGACCGCGCCGAGCCTTCGCCGCGGCTCTTCGTGCCGGAGCTGACGCTGGAGGAACTCGTCGAGGCGGCCTATCGGCCGATCGCGCGCGACGGCGCCGGCAATATCGAGGTGCAGATCCGCCTGCAGAAGACGCTGGCGGCGCTCGCCCCCTTCGCGCCGGACCCGAAGGTCTTCCTCGACATGGCCGACGAAAGCGCCGAGCGCGCGCGGGAGGCGATGGAACACGCCTCCGACCGCGAGGCCCTGACGCTCGCCCGTCGCGGGATCGGGCTGGAGGAGATGCCCGCGTGACCGGGACCAGCAGCGCGATCATTCTCAACGGCGTCGAGATCCACAAGGCTTGGCTCGACCGCGCGGGCCAGGAGGCGATGGCCGCCGACATCCGCCGCGTCGCCGAGGCGGCGCCGTTCTTCCAGCCCATGACGCCCTGGGGCAAGCCGATGTCGGTGAGGATGACCGCCGCCGGCAAATACGGCTGGATGACGGGCAAGGGCGGCTATCACTACGCGCCCCGGCATCCGTCGGGAAGCGAATGGCCGCCGATCCCGCGTTCGGTGCTCGATGTCTGGCGGGCCTTCGTGCCCGACGATCGGATGCCCGACTGCTGCCTCGTCAACTTCTACGGCGAGAAGGCGCGGATGGGGCTGCACCGCGACGCGGACGAGGCGGATTTCTCCTGGCCCGTGCTCTCGATCAGCCTTGGCGACCCGGGCGTCTTCCGCGTCGGCGGGGTGGAGCGGGGCGATCCAACCCGTTCGGTCCCGCTCGAAAGCGGCGATGTCGTGGTCATGGGGGGTGCCGCGCGCCTCTGCTATCACGGCGTGGACCGCATCCGCTTCATGGGCTCGACGCTGCTTCCGAAGGGTGGGCGGATCAACCTCACCTGCCGGGTCGTCGACTGACGCGGAATTTCCGGGACCGGGCAATCCTGCTAGCGCGCGGCGATCGAACAGCAACCCGTGCGCGTCGGCGCGTTGCCCTCGCTCAGCCGCGCGCCGAGACCGTAGACCCGTTCCGACATGCCGTCGCCGCATTCCTCGGGCGCGATCCCGAGCGTGACCGTCCCGTGCTGATCGCGTGCGACGACGACGCGGGAGGCGGCCCCCGCCGCGCCGGCCACCCCGTCGATCATGAACTCGCGCTTCGCCGCCTCGTCGACGCCGTCGCCGATCAGCCGCTCGCCCTCGTGGCTTAGGTCCCAGAACGGCTCCGTCCCGAAGCAGCGCAGCGTCGCGGGAAGCGCGTTGGCCGCCCAGAGATCATCCTCCCGCGCATCGAGGTAGTCGAGACTGACCCAGCCGGATCGTTCGATGAGATTGACCCGGCCCCAGGCTCCGGCCGCGTCGCGGGCCACCACCTCGATCCCCGCCGCGTCCCGCGCCAGCCAGCCGATCACCGGCGCATCGAGCGCCGGCGCGGCGCGGACGTTCAGCCGCGTCTGAACGCGGGCGACGTCGTAGAGGCCGGGCGGCAGGTCCTGCGCCCGGGCGCGCGGCGTGGCGGCGGGCAGGTTGGCGGCGATGAGCGCGACCGCGGCGAGAGTGATCGTGGTGAGAAGCCGGCGCATGCGTTTCCTCCGAGGCTGTTGTCCCGATCCGGTCCGGATTTCACTCGACCGGGGACAGGGGCCGCTTGCGGCCGGAGTCATCGATCGCGACATAGATGAACCGCGCGTCG
This sequence comes from Amaricoccus sp. W119, assembly GCF_047275745.1. Classification (NCBI taxonomy): domain Bacteria; kingdom Pseudomonadati; phylum Pseudomonadota; class Alphaproteobacteria; order Rhodobacterales; family Paracoccaceae; genus Amaricoccus; species Amaricoccus sp. W119. The sequence goes on from NZ_JBKQWU010000013.1 coordinate 48,449, forward strand.
GTGACCTTGGTGAGCGTTTCCATCGGATGGCGCCGGACCCAGGCCTCGATCTCGATGGTCATCGATGTCGTACCCTCCCGTGCCATCGTCGCGTAGAACGAGACGATGTCGCCGACCCGCACGGGGCCGAGGAAGGTCATGGCTTCGACCGCGACGGTCGCGACCCGCCCCCGCGCCCGCTCCCAGGCGAGCACGGCGCCGCCGAGATCCATCTGCGACATCAGCCAGCCGCCGAATATGTCGCCGTTGGCATTGGTGTCCGCGGGCATCGCGATCGTCTGGAGGGCGAGCGTACCCTTCGGTTTGTCCTGCATGGCCCCTCTCCCTCGGCTGCTATCCGATCATGCACCCGATCACGGCGTCGATTTCAAGCGGGTCGCGGTTTACAAGCCGCGGGGCCGGGGTCATATCCGATCACCGGGGCGCCCGAGGACCGCGCCCCGGTGTTGGAGACATAGAGTACATGGATTACGCGAAGATCACCGCGACATTGCGGTCGCTCGCGCTGGAAGCGGGCGCCGAGATCATGACCGTCTACGATGGCCCCGACTTCGAGGTGAAGTCGAAGTCCGACGATTCGCCCGTGACGGAGGCGGACGAGCGCGCCGACAGGCTGATCGCCGCCGGTCTCGCCAAGGCCTTCCCCGAGATCCCGGCCGTGACCGAGGAGCAGAGCGAGAGCCACAAGGTCGCCGCGGAGGTCTTCTTCCTCGTCGACCCGCTCGACGGGACCAAGGAATTCATCCAGCGCCGCGGCGATTTCACCGTCAATATCGCTCTGATCGAAAATGGCGTGCCGACGCGGGGCGTGGTCTACGCGCCGGCGAAGGGCCGGCTCTTCTATACCGACGCCAGGGGGCGCTCGGTCGAGGAGGCGGGGCCCTTTGTCGCCGAGGCGGTCGGCGACCTCGCGCCGCTCAAGGTCTCCGTGCCGGACCCGGACGGTCTGGTGGTCGTCGCGTCGAAGTCGCATCGCGATCAGGCGACGGATGACTACATCGCCCGTTATCCGGTCAGCGATTTCCGCTCCGCGGGCTCGTCGCTCAAGTTCTGCCTGGTGGCCGCGGGCGAGGCCGACCTCTATCCCCGGCTCGGCCGGACGATGGAATGGGACACCGCGGCCGGTCAGGCGGTGCTGATGGGCGCCGGCGGCGAAGTCGTCCGTTTCGACGATCTGAGGCCGCTGGTCTACGGCAAGCCGGAATTCGAGAATCCGTTCTTCATCGCCCATGTTCCGGGCGTGAAGCTCGCCGAGGGCAACTGACAGAGGGCAACTGACACATGCCGGTCCTGATCGTCATCCCGGCGCGCTATGCGTCGGTGCGCTACCCGGGCAAGCCGCTCGCCGAGCTGCGGGGCGCCTCGGGTGTGCCGCGCAGCCTGATCCAACGCAGCTGGGACGCCGCGCGTCAGGTCGAGGGCATCGACCGCGTCGTCGTGGCCACCGATGACACCCGCATCGCCGAGGCCGCCGAAGCCTTCGGCGCCGAGGTGGTCATGACGCCGTCGACCTGCCGCAACGGCACGGAGCGCTGCGCCGCCGTGATCGAGGAACTGGGTGACGATTACGACATCATCGTCAATCTCCAGGGCGACGCGCCGCTGACGCCGCCCTGGTTCGTCTCGGCGCTGGTCGATGCGATGCGCGACGATCCCGGGGCGCAGGTGGCGACGCCGGTGCTCCGCTGCGACGCGGAGGCGCTGGAGGGCTTTCTGGACGACCGGCGTCATGGCCGGGTCGGTGCCACGACCGCGGTCTTCGACGTCGCCGAGCGCGCGCTCTACTTCTCCAAGGAGGTGCTGCCCTATACCGGGCGGCCGATCGGCCCGGAGGAGGAGATCCCGGTCTTCCACCATGTCGGCGTCTACGCCTACCGGCCCTCGGCGCTCGCGGCCTATCTCGATTGGCCGATGGGCCGGCTCGAAACCTGGGAGGGGCTCGAACAGCTCCGCTTCATGGAGAACGGGCTGCCCGTGCGCTGTGTCGAGGTCGAGGCGCGGGGGCAGGCGTTCTGGGAGCTGAACAACCCGTCGGACATCCCCCGGATCGAGGCGATTCTGCGGAAGATGGGCGTCGACTGAGGCCCGCCCGGCGAAAGGCCGCCGTTAGCCTAATCGCGAAGGAATTGTCGCCACGGAAAAATCTGTGGTAGGACAGAGCAGGTTTTCACGCGGACCTTGGGGTCCGCAACTCCGGGTATCAGGTGTGGTATGGGGATCTCTATGAAGAACAAGGTCACCAAGGCGGTTCTGCCAGTGGCTGGCTTTGGAACGCGGTTTCTGCCGGCGACGAAGTCGGTGCCGAAGGAAATCCTTCCGCTCGTCGACCGCCCGTTGATCCAGTATACGATCGACGAGGCGCGCGCGGCCGGGATCAAGGAATTCATCTTCGTCACCTCCCGCGGCAAGAGCGCGCTCGAGGACTATTTCGACAGCGCCCCCGAGCTTGAAACCGCGCTGCATGAAGGCAAGAAGACCCACCTGCTCGACGTCCTGCGGCAGACCGACATGGACAGCGGCGCCGTCGCCTATGTCCGGCAGCAGGAGCGCCGCGGCCTCGGACACGCGGTCTGGTGCGCCCGGCGGCTGATCGGCGACGAGCCTTTCGCGGTGCTGCTGCCCGACGACGTGATCGATGCCGAGACTCCCTGCCTGCAGCAGATGGTCGAGGCCTATCAGGAGCTTGGCGGCAACATGGTCGCCGCGATGGAAGTTCCCGCGGCCAATGTCTCCTCCTACGGCATCCTCGATGTCGGCGGCGAGACCGGCTCCGCGATGAAGGTGCGCGGCATGGTCGAGAAGCCGAAGCCCGATGTGGCGCCGTCCAATCTCGCGGTCATCGGCCGCTACATCCTGTCGCCCGAGGTGCTGAACAACCTCAACAACATGAAGGAAGGCGCGGGCGGCGAGATCCAGCTCACCGACGCCATAGCCGCCGAGATCGCCAAGAACGACAACGTTCACGGCTTCCGCTTCAAGGGCCGCCGCTTCGACTGCGGCTCGCAGGCGGGCTATCTGCAGGCGACGGTCTCCTTCGGCCTCGCGCGGCAGGATCTGCGCGGCGAATTCCTCGAATTCCTGCGCTCTTTCCTGGAGCCCGAACTCCCGGCGAACAAGGTCGCGGCCGGCGGCTGATCACTCCGGGGAACGGCTCCGAACTGGTTCGGGGCCGTTCCCCGATGCGTGCGAGCGCGCGACCTGCTCTTGACGACAATCGACCGGCGGGGATCTTTCGTCCCGACGCGCGCGCCTCGCGGGCGGCGGTCAGCCCTGCGGGGCGAGGCTCCGCGAACGAACGGCGCGCCGGAGAGCGTTGCTCGCAGGCCTGAAGGTACCGTCCCCGACCGAGACCATCGTTCCGTTCTCAGCTTGAGATGATCGCACCGGGCCCACCGGGGCGCCTGTCGATGCGAAGTGCGAGGCGAGCGATCGTGCGAACCGGACCGGAATCCTGCCGGTTGCCGAGAGTTGGCCGGCCGTGAGCCGCCGACCCGCGCCCCTGAGTGTCCGCGGGTCGCTCGGCCCTCTGCGGACCCTGATTCCGCCGGATCGCTGGACCGGGCCGCTCGATGATTGGTTCAGGTGCGCGGTTCCGAGACACCGGAGTCCGCCCAAGGCCAGTTGATCCGTCTGATGGAACTGCCCCGAGCGATGGGAGGCGCGGCTTGCGCGCGGGCGCCGCCGCGGACGCCCCGGAGGGGTCGGTCCGCGGCGGCTCAGGCCGCCTTCTCGGTCTTTCCTTCCGTCAGGATCGCGTAGATCGCCGACGGATCGAAGGTCGAGCGGAGTTTCGCGCAGATCGCTTCGTTCTTCAGCGTCCGCGACACGCGTGCGAGGGCCTTCAGATGCTCCGCGCCCGCGTTCTCGGGCGCGAAGAGGGCGAAGACGAGGTCCACCGGCTGGCGGTCGATCGAATCGAAATCCACCGGCTTCTCCAGCCGCATGAACAGGCCCACCATGCGCTCGACGCCCGCGAAGCGCGCGTGCGGGATAGCGACGCCCCGGCCGACACCGGTTGGCCCGAGCGCCTCCCGGTCCATCAGTGACTTGTAGACCAGCGCCGACGGAAGCCCGTAGACCTGCTCCCCCATGTCGGCGAGGTCCTGCAGCAGACGCTTCTTGCTGGTCGCCTTCACCGGCGCCCGAACGGCGTCGGTGCTAATGATCTCAGAAAGCTCCACAACGGGGTCTCCCTAGACGATGACGTGTGGTTACTGGGTCCCGCGCGGGTCGATCCAGCCGATGTTTCCATCATCGCGAGTGTACACAACATTCACGCCGCCGTGGGCGTCGTTCCTGAAGACAAGTAAATGCGCGCCGGCGAGTTCCATCTGCATCACCGCCTCGCCGACCGAGAGATGGGGAACCTTGGTCTCCATCTCGGCCACGATCACCGGCTGCAGGCTCTCCGGCTCGTCATAGTCCGGGCCGTGGTCCGGTCCACCGTCGAGGATGTAGGTCGGCGCCTCCATCGCGGTGATCGGCTCCTCCCGCGAGCGGTGATGGTCGCGGAGCCGGCGCTTGTAGCGGCGAAGCTGCTTTTCCATCCGGTCGAGCGCGCCTTCGAAGGAGGCGTAGACTTCCCCCGCCCGGGCCTTGGCCTGGACGATCAGGCCCGTCGGCAGGTGTACGGAACTGTCAGAAACGAATTCGTGGCGGTCCTTCGAAAAGGTTACCACCGCGTCCACGGGACGATCGAAGTACTTGCCGACCGACTCCGACAGCCGGTCCTCGACATGGGTGCGAAGCGCGTCCCCGATGTCGATGTGCTTCCCGCTGACCTGAATGCGCATGATTAGCCCCTTATTTACGTCGGTCACTCCCGACGGATTCCGGACGGGTCCGCCACAACCGGGCGGAGCCTTAGGACGGGTACGCAGCCCTTGTCAACGCGCCGCGCGGAGGCCTTGAAAACCGGGGGTTTCACACCCGGGCCAGATTGGCTTTCCGGCGCCGGCGCTCGACAGACGACAGAATACCCATCCCCTCACGGTATTTCGCAACTGTCCGCCGTGCAATATCTATCCCCTCGGCGCGCAACAGGGTAACGATCCTGTCGTCCGACAGCGCGCGGGTGGCGGATTCGGCCTCGATGAGCTGTCTGATCCGCTCCCGCACGGCGGTGGAGGAGAAGCTGGCCTCCCCGTCCAGCGCCTCGAGCGCGGAGGAAAAGAAGAAGCGCATCGCCAGATTCCCGCGCGCGCAGGCCATGTACTTGTTCGCCGTCACCCGGCTGATCGTCGACTCATGAAGGCCGAGCCGCTCGGCGAGGGCCCGCTGGGTCAGGGGCCGCATCCGGCCGATGCCGAAGCTGAGGAACTCCTCCTGCAGCCGCACGATCTCGGTTGCGACCCGCAGGATCGTGCGGGCCCGCTGCTCGAGGCTGCGGACGAGCCAGTTCGCATTGGCGCCGCATTCCGAGATGAAGGCGCGGGCCGCGGCGTCGCCGCCTCCGAGTTCCGCGGCGTACTGGTTGTTGGTCAGCACCCGCGGCAACGTGTCCCCGTTCAGCTCGACCTGCCAGCCGCCGCCGGGCGCCTCGGTCACGAAGACATCGGGCACGGCGAGTTCCACGGCGGGCGGCGAGAACCGGAGCCCCGGCTTCGGATCGAGCGCGCGGATCTCGGCGAGCATCTCGGCGAGGTCCTCCTCGTCCACGTCGCAGATCGCCAGGAGCTCAGCGTGATGGCCGGTGGCGACGAGCTTGAGGTTCCGCAGAAGCTCCTGCATCGCCGGATCGAGCCGGTCGAGCTCGCGGAGCTGGAGCGCGAGGCATTCGGAGAGCGACCGCGCGCCGATGCCCGCGGGCTCGCAGGCCTGCACGAGCGCGAGGCCGCGCGCGATCTCCGACGGGCGCAGGCGGTGCCGGGCGATCAGTTCTTCCGGTCTCACCCTGAGATAGCCGTCCTCCTCCAGTTCCTCCGCGAGGATCAGCGCCGCCTCGATCACGGCCGAGGGCGCGCGCATGGCCCGGATCTGATCGCCGAGATGGTCGGCGAGCGTGTTCTCGGCCGCCATGCTCTCCAGAATCGCCGGGTCCACCCCGCCGCCCCCGGCGGCGATGCGCGGGCCGCCCCTCTCGGTCGGCGGCGCGATCTCGAGCAGCGGGTTGCGCTCGACCGCGGCGGCGACATAGGCGCCGAGTTCGAGGTTGGACATGCCGAGCAGCTTGATCGACTGCCTGAGTTGAGGCGTCAGCGCCAGCGTCTGCTTCTGCTGGACCTCGATCCGGGGTGTGAGCATGCTCTCAGGCCCCCCGCGGCTGGCGCGCGTCCCGGCGCGCGTGTCGGCGCGCGTGTCGGCAGGGGCCCTGGCGCGGGCTCCGCGGGTCTCCCGGTCCGCTAGATGCGGAAGCTCTCGCCCAGATAGACACGGCGCACATCCTCGTCCCGCACGACCTCGTCCGGCGTGCCGGACATCAGCACCGTGCCGTCATGGAGGATATAGGCCCGGTCGACGATTTCCAGCGTCTCGCGGACGTTGTGGTCGGTGATCAGCACGCCGATGCCGCGATCGGTCAGCTGGCAGACCAGCTGGCGTATATCGGCGACCGCGAGCGGATCGACGCCGGCGAAGGGTTCGTCTAGCAGGATGTACTTCGGCTGCGTGGCGAGACAGCGCGCGATCTCCACCCGCCGCCGCTCGCCGCCCGAGAGCGCGATGGCGCGGGCGCGGCGGAGATGCGTGATCGAGAATTCGCCCAGGAGTTCGTCCAGCATCTCGCGGCGCTTCTCCGGATCGTCGATCGCGATCTCCAGAATGGCGCGGATGTTGTCGGCGACCGTCATGCCGCGAAAGATCGAGGCTTCCTGCGGCAGATAGCCGATGCCGAGCCGCGCGCGCCGGAACATCGGCAGCAGCGTCACGTCCTGCCCGTCGACGCGCACAGTGCCGGCATCGGGCGGCACGAGCCCGGCGATCGCGTAGAAACAGGTGGTCTTGCCGGCGCCGTTCGGCCCGAGCAGCGCCGCGACCTCGCCCCGGCGCAGGCTGAGCGACACGTCTCGGAGCACCGGACGGCGCTTGTAGCTCTTGCCGAGGTTGATGACTTCGAGCCCGCCCGCCGCGTCGGCCCGGACGCCGGCGGGGGTGTTCTCGGTGAGGGCCGGACGTTTCACGGGCGGCTCTCCCCGGGGGAGGATCGGGTCGAGCCGGGCGTGAAGATGGTCCGGACGCGCCCGTCGAGCTGAGCCGTGCCGCGGTTGAGATCGATGTGAAGCGTCTGGCTCGAGAGCGCGTTCGGTCCCTGGGTCAGAAGCACGTCGCCCGACATGTCGACGATGCCCGAGGCGACCTGATAGACCGCGCGCGCGCCTTGCGCGGCCTCCTCCCCGTTGGTGAGCGTGACGTTGCCGTCCGCCTCCATCCGATCGACCGTACCCTGGGCGTCGCCGGAGCCCGAGACGTAGAAGACCTGGATACGGTCGGCGGCGAGCCTGAACTGGCCCTGCCCGACCCGCACGTCGCCGGTAAAGACCGCCGTGCCGCCCGCCTGATCGAGCTGAAGCGATTCCGAGGTGATCTCCACCGGCAGGGTCGCGTCGTGGCTCTCGCCGAAGGGAACGGTGGTTTCCTGCGCGGTGGCGGGAGCGGCCACGGCGAGAATGGTCGCGGCCAGGACAGTCGCGGTCAGGACGGGTCCGGTCAGGACGGGCAATCGCATCTCGGTCCCTTCACTTCGGACTGGCGGCGGTGGGAACGTATATCAGGCGGACACCGTTTCCGAAAGAAAACAGCCGCGCCTCGGCATTCCCCGACGAGGCGTCCTCCGGCGCATCCCCGGCGGAGCCCCCCGGCTCGATCCTCAGCGTTCCGGAGGTGATCTCGCCGAGCGGCCCGCTGGCGGTGACGGACTGGCCGGCTTCGAGCACGCCGCGCGCGAGATCGAGATCCATCGCCTCGGCGCGCATCGCATAGCCGTCGGAGGTGTCGATCAGCACCGGGCCGCCGAGCGCGATCCGCTGGCTTTCGAGATCGAAGGCGGCCACCGGCGCCGAGACGCGCATCGTGGTCCCGCGGTCGAAGTCGATCTCTCCCGCGACGCGCGTCATGTCGGCGCGGGTCGGCGGCGCGGCGTCCGGGACCACGCGCTCGGCGGTGAAGCGGAAGCGGTCGTTGCTCTCGCTCGTCCCGGTCAGGATCGGGCTCGTGACGCTCATCCCCTCGCCGAGCGCCTCCATGTCGCCTTCGGTGAAGCTGATTCCGCCGCCCTGCGGCCCGTCGTCGGCCGGGATCAGGAACAGCGTGGCAATCATCCCCAGTGCCACGAGCGGCAGGCCGACCTTCAGGACCGCCACGAGGCGGGTGCGGAAGTCCGGGGCGTGTTCGTGCGGAGGAACCATGCGCCCGGGGCTCAGGTCACGCCGGCGCGCAGGCAGTCGTGGACGTGCAGGATGCCCGCGGGCGGGGATGGCGCTTCGCTGGCGACCGGCGTCACGAAGAGGGTCGTGATCTTGCGCGCGTTCATGATGCCGAGCGCCTCCGAGGCGAGGGCGCCGGCGGGGATCGTCAGCGGGTGGCTGGTCATGACCTCGCTCGCCACGCGGTCGAGCAGGCCCGCCATGTTGCGGCGAAGGTCGCCGTCCGTGATCACGCCGACGAGGGCGCCGCCCGCGTCGAGCACGCCCGCGACGCCGAACCCCTTGTGGGTGATCTCGATGAGCGCGTCGGACATCGGCGTGTCGAGGCCGATCAGCGGCAGTTCCGCGCCCCTGTGCATGAGCTGCTCCACCGTCGCGAGCCGCGCGCCGAGCCGGCCGCCGGGGTGGAAGTCGCGAAAATCCTCGGGCGTGAAGGCGCGATGCTCCATCAGCGCCACCGCCATCGCATCGCCGAGCGCCAGCGTCATCGTGGTCGATGTCGTGGGAGCGAGCCCGACGGAACAGGCCTCCGCCTCCGGCGGCAGCAGGAGCCCGACCGTCGCCTGCCGCATCAGCGTCGATTCCGCCCGGCCGCAGATCGCCACGATCGGAATCTGGAACCGCTTGGCATAGGCGAGCATGTCGGCGAGTTCGGGGGTCTCGCCGGAATTCGACAGCAGCAGCACCACATCCGCCGCTGTGACCATGCCGAGATCGCCATGACTCGCTTCGGCCGGATGGACGAACATCGCGGGCGTCCCTGTCGAGGCCAGGGTGGCGGCGATCTTGCGCCCGATATGGCCGGACTTGCCCATTCCGGAGACGATGACCCGCCCCGGCGCGCGCAGGATGGTCCCGAGCGCCCGGGCGAAATCCGGACCCAGCGTCTCGCCGAGCGCGCCAAGCGCCGCCGCCTCGGTCGCGATGACGCGCCGGCCGGTGGCAATCAGCTTCTGATCGTCCGCGGGACGTGATGCGAGGTCCATGGTCTTCCCCGGAAGCGGTCTCCCGTTCAGCTGTGGGCGAAGATATCCTGCTCGGGCCAGCCGGCGATGTCGAGCGCCGCGCGGTGCGGCAGGAAATCGAAACAGGCCTGTGCGAGTTCCCGCCGCCCCTCCCGCGCGAGCCGCGCGTCGAGCGCCGCCTTGAGCCGCCCGAGGTGGAGCACGTCCGAGGCGGCGTAGTCCATCTGCGCCTGGGTCAGCACCTCCGCGCCCCAGTCGCTCGTCTGCTGCTGCTTCGAGATATCGACATCGAGCAATTCGCCGAGCAGATACTTGAGCCCGTGGCGGTCGGTATAGGTACGCACGAGCTTCGAGGCGATCTTGGTGCAGTAGACCGGCGCGGTCAGCACACCGAAGGTCAGGAGCAGCGCGGCGATGTCGAAACGCCCGAAGTGGAAGAGTTTCAGCTGGTCGGGATTGGCCAGCAGCCGGCAGAGGTTCGGCGCTTCGCTCTGACCCTTGGCGATCTGCACGAGATGCGCGTCGCCGTCGCCGGAGGAGAGCTGCACGAGGCAGAGCCGGTCGCGCTCCGGCACGAGCCCCATCGTCTCGCAATCGACCGCCACCTCGGGACCGAGATCGAGCCCATCGGGCAGATCGCCCTTGTAGAGAATAGTCGCCATGTTCTCGCATCCCCGGCCCAAGCGGCTATCCGTCTGGTCGAGCGCCGCGCTGTTGTCAATCTTCGCAGAAGGCGGATGGCAACCGGCGGCCTGCGGTGCCGCTCCCGAGACGCGGACCAACCGCGGGGCTCGGAACCCTCCGGTTTCACAACTGGCGCGGGAAGGATGGTGCCCGGGAGAAGACTCGAACTTCCACGACCGTTAAGTCACTGGTACCTGAAACCAGCGCGTCTACCATTCCGCCACCCGGGCAGGTGCCGATTGCGGGGCATGTATAGATGCCTCCGCGCGGTGTCAACGGGCAAGCGCGTGCGATGCGCTCCGAGGGTGACGGAGAGGCGTGGTCTGTGCGATGCTCGCGCGCAAGGACTCGGGTCGCGCCCCGCGCTGAACCCCCTGCGGGCCCCGCGCCCGGTGGAGACGGATGGCGAGGCGGGAAAGGCCCGGCGAGACGGCGCGGCGGCATTTGAACCTTGTCCCGCGAAAAATCTGCCTCTATTCCGGATGGTGCGCCGCAAGGAGAATCGAAGATGTCCCAGCCATTGCCCATTTCGGTGCCCATCGTGACGATCTTCGGCGGTTCCGGCTTCGTCGGCCGCTATATCGCCCAGCGGATGGCGCGCGCCGGATGGCGCGTGCGGGTCGCGGTGCGCCGGCCGGCCGAGGCGGGTTTCGTCCGTCCCTATGGCGTCGTGGGCCAGGTGGAGCCGATCCAGGCGAACATCCGCGACGAGGATTCGACCCGCGCCGCGATCGCCGGCGCGACCGCGGTCGTGAACTGCGTCGGCCTCCTGAACCAGAACGGCAAGCAGACGTTCGACGCGGTGATGGTGGAAGGCGCCGGCCGGATCGCGCGGATCGCGGCCGAGGAGGGCGCGCAGCGTTTCGTCCATCTCTCGGCGATCGGCGCCGATCCGGAGAGCGACAGCGCCTATGGCAAGGCGAAGGCCGAGGGCGAGGCGGCGGTTACCGCGGCCTTTCCCGGCGCGGTCATCCTGCGCCCCTCGGTGATCTTCGGCGACGGCGACGGGTTCTTCCGCAAGTTCGCAGGCATCGCGCGCATGGCGCCGGTCATGCTGGTTCCCGCGCCCAACACGAAATTCCAGCCGGTCTATGTCGACGACGTCGCGGCCGCCGTCGAGGCGGCGATCACCGGCCCGGGCGCCGAGGGCGTCTACGAACTGGGCGGTCCCAGGGTCGCGTCGCTGAGCCGGCTGGTCCACGACATGCTCCGGACCATCCGCCGCAAGCGCCTGCTCTTCGCGATGCCGGTCGCGATGGCCTCGCTGCAGGCATGGGGTGGCGACATGGTCCAGAAGCTGAGCGGCGGGCTCATCAACAACTCGCTGATGACGCGGGACCAGCTCAGGATGCTCGACAAGGACAATGTCGTCTCCGCCGGTGCCAGGGGCTTCGCTGACCTCGGGATCGAACCGACGCCGATGGAGGCGGTTCTGGACAGTTATCTCTACGTCTATCGTCCGCATGGTCAGTACGACGCGATCCAGGAATCCGCCGAGCGTCTCTGGAACTGATCTGGCGTCTCTGGAACTCAATTCATGGATCAAAATTCGCTGTTCGTCGCCGCGTTCCTCGGCGTGCTCGAGGGGCTGACCGAGTTCATTCCCGTTTCCTCGACCGGTCACATCCTGCTCGCGGGTCATTTCCTCGGCTTTCAATCGTCGGGGAAGGCGTTCGAGGTGCTGATCCAGCTCGGCGCGATTCTCGCGATCCTGTCGGTCTATGCCTCCCGCCTCCTGAAGATCGCGACGGATGCGCCCCGGGACCCGAAGACACGGCGGTTCATCCTCGCCGTGCTGATCGCCTTCCTCCCGGCGGTGGTCGTCGGTGTGCTTGCCCATGATTTCATCAAGACGGTGCTCTTCGAGACCCCCTGGCTGATCGCGGTGATGCTGGTGCTCGGCGGCATCATCCTCCTGATCGTGGACCGCTTCGCGCCGGAGCCGAAGTATCACGACGTGATGGATTTCCCGCTGCCGCTCGCGTTCAGGATCGGCCTTGTGCAGTGCCTCGCGATGATCCCGGGCGTCTCGCGCTCGGGTGCCACGATCGTCGGTTCCCTGCTGATGGGGGCGGACAAGCGCGCGGCGGCGGAGTTCTCGTTCTTTCTGTCCATGCCGACCATGGCGGGCGCTTTCGCGTATGATCTCTTCAAGAATCGCGACGTGCTGACCTGGGACGACGCCACCCTCATCCTGACCGGTTTCGTCACCGCCTTTATCGCCGCCGTCTTCGTGGTGCGCCACCTGCTCGATTTCGTGTCGCGCCGGGGCTACGCGGTCTTCGGATGGTGGCGAATCGTCGTCGGACTGGTCGCGCTGCTGGCGCTCTGGCTCACCTCCGAGACCGGGATGGCTTGATAGGTCGCTTGAGCTGACCTATCTGGTGCCTATTCCGTGGGCAGTTGACGAACGTGCGGTGCCAAACATAAAAACAGGTCAGCATAGCTGACTTTTCATGGCGGAGCGGATGAAATAGAAATGAGGTAGCGCCCCGACAGGGGCTTGCCGACCGTGGGAGAAGTGGATGGCCGAACAGCGAATGCTGAAATTCGTCAAGGTCGCTCGGGACATGCCGTCCAAGAGGCAGGCGGAGGAGCGCCGCGGCGACTTCCACGAGATCTACCGGGAATTCGCCGAGGCCAAGGCGGCCGAGCAGGCGAGCCGCTGTTCGCAATGCGGCGTGCCCTACTGCCAGTCGCATTGCCCGCTTCACAACAACATTCCCGACTGGCTGAAGCTGACCGCCGAGGGGCGCCTGCGCGAAGCCTATGAGCTCAGCCAGGCGACGAATACCTTCCCCGAGATCTGCGGCCGCATCTGTCCGCAGGACCGGCTCTGCGAAGGCAATTGCGTGATCGAGCAGTCGGGCCACGGCACGGTCACGATCGGCGCGATCGAGAAGTACATCACCGATACCGCCTGGGAGGAGGGCTGGGTGCTCCCGGTCACGCCGCTGGCCGAGCGCGAGGAGAGCGTCGGCGTGATCGGCGCGGGACCCGGCGGGCTGGCCGCGGCCGATGCGCTGCGAAAGGCCGGCTTCAGGGTCACCGTCTACGACCGCCACGACCGCTCCGGCGGCCTGCTCGTCTACGGCATCCCGGGCTTCAAGCTCGAGAAGGAGGTGGTCGTCCGCCGCAACAAGCAGCTCGCCGATGGCGGGGTCGAGTTCGTGCTGAACTGCGATGTGGGCAAGGACGTGTCCTTCGCAGATCTCCGCCAGAAGCATGATGCCATCCTGATCGCGACCGGCGTCTACAAGTCGCGCGACCTCGGCGGGCCGGGCAGCGGGCTCAAGGGCATCGTGCGGGCGATCGACTATCTGACCGCCTCGAACCGCAAGAGTTTCGGCGACGACGTGCCCGAATTCGCGAGCGGGGAGTTGAACGCCGAAGGTCGCCGCGTCGTGGTGATCGGCGGCGGCGACACGGCGATGGACTGCGTCCGCACCGCGATCCGCCAGGGCGCGACCTCGGTCAAATGCCTCTACCGCCGCGACCGGGCCAACATGCCGGGCTCGCAGCGCGAGGTCGCGAACGCCGAGGAGGAGGGCGTCGAATTCGCCTGGCTCACCGCGCCGAAGGGTTTCACGGGCGAGGAGGCCGTGGCGGGGGTCAGGGTCGGGCGGATGCGCCTCGGCGCCCCGGATGCGAGCGGGCGGCAGTCGCCCGAGGAGATCCCGGACGCCGATTACACCGAACCGGCCGAGCTCGTGATCAAGGCGCTCGGCTTCGAGCCGGAGGAACTGCCGAGGCTCTGGGATGTCGACGGGCTCGAAGTGACGCGTTGGGGCACGGTAAAGGCCGATTTCATGACCAAGCAGACCAGCCTCGAAGGCGTCTTCGCGGTCGGCGACATCGTGCGGGGCGCGAGCCTCGTCGTCTGGGCGATCCGCGATGGCCGCGAGGCCGCCGACAGCATCATCGCGCATCTGAACGCGCAAGCTTCCATCGCGGCGGAGTGAGCCGATGCGCGGTGCGTCGAAACAAGCGTGGGGACCACGGAGATGACGGGAACCATGAAGGGGCATTGCCTCTGCGGCGCCGTCAGCTTCGAGGCGACGGTCACGAAGGCGGAGTCCGGGGTCTGCCATTGCGAGATGTGCCGCCGCTGGACGGGCTCAGCGCTGGTGACCGTCTCGATCATGCCGGAGGACATCCGGTTCGAGGGCGCGGAGCATATCCGGGCCTTTACCTCCTCCGACTGGGCGGAACGGGCCTGGTGCGATCGCTGCGGCAGCACGCTCTACTACCGGCTCACGGTCGATGACTACGGCCCCCGGACCTATGCGATGGCTTTGGGCCTCTTCGACGATCCCGACGCCTTCCCGGTCACGGAGGAAATCTTCATCGACCGCAAGACCTCGGCCTACGCGCTCGCCGGAGACCACCGGCGGCTGACCGAGAAGGAAGTCATGGCGGCGTACGGCGGAAGCTGACGGCCCTGCCAGACGCGGGGGGACCGCTCCCGCCGTTCTTGAATATCTACCGAAGTCATGGGGGATGCGCCCCCAAGCCAGGAGAAGCCGCGATGACCGTTTACGATGACGCCTGGGTCGCACGGATGGAGGCGGAATACGCCCGTCTGGAAGCGGAAGGCCTTTACCACCCCGAGCAGGAGCATGCCTCCTGTGGCGTCGGTCTCGTCGTCGCGATCGACGGCAAGCCGCGCCGGCAGGTGGTCGACAGCGCGCTCAAGGCGCTCTCGTCGATCTGGCACCGGGGCGCGGTCGATGCCGATGGCAAGACCGGCGACGGCGCCGGCATCCATGTGCAGATCCCGACCGGCTTCTTCGAGGATCAGGTGCGCCGCACCGGCCACACGCCGCGGGGCGAGAAGCTCGCCGTCGGCCAGATCTTCCTGCCGCGCAGCGATTTCGGCGCGCAGGAGACCTGCCGGACCATCGTCGAGACCGAAGTGCTCCGCATGGGCCACTACATCTACGGCTGGCGCCATGTGCCGCTCGACATCTCCTGTCTCGGGCTGAAGGCCAATGCGACCCGGCCCGAGATCGAGCAGATCCTGATCTCGAACGCCAAGGGCGTGGACGAGGAAACCTTCGAGCGCGAGCTCTACGTGATCCGCCGGAGGATCGAGAAGGCCGCAGCCGGAATCCGCGACTTCTACGTGTGCTCGCTCTCCTGCCGCTCGGTGATCTACAAGGGCATGATGCTTGCCGAGCATGTCTCGGTCTTCTACCCGGACCTGAAGGACCCGGCCTTCGAGAGCGCCTTCGCGATCTATCACCAGCGCTATTCCACCAACACCTTCCCGCGCTGGTGGCTGGCGCAGCCGTTCCGAATGCTCGCGCATAACGGCGAGATCAATACGCTGAAGGGCAATCTCGGCTGGCTCAAGAGCCACGAGATCCGGATGTCGTCGGATTACTTCGGCGACCAGGCGGAGGACATCAAGCCGATCGTGCTCGCCGGTTCCTCCGACTCGGCGGCGCTCGACAACGTGTTCGAGGTCTTCGTCCGCGCCGGCCGCACCGCGCCGATGGCGAAGACGATGCTGGTGCCCGAGGCCTGGTCCAAGCTCGCGACCAAGATGCCGCAGGCCTGGCTCGACATGTATTCCTATTCCAACGCGGTGATGGAACCCTGGGACGGCCCGGCGGCACTTGCCATGACCGATGGCCGCTGGGTCTGCGGCGGGCTCGACCGCAACGGCCTCAGGCCGATGCGCTATGTCGTGACCGGCGACGGGCTCGTGATCGCGGGATCGGAGGCGGGCATGGTCCCGACCGACGAGATGACCGTGCGGGAGAAGGGCGCGCTCGGCCCCGGCCAGATGCTCGCGGTCGACATGGCCGAGGCGAAGCTCTACCACGACGCGGAGATCAAGGACCTGCTGGCGGCGAGCCAGCCGTTCGGCGACTGGGTCGGCTCGATCACCGATCTCGAGCAGCTGACCACCGAGGTCGAGGAAAAGCCGATGTTCGACGGCGCCGAATTGCGCCGGCGCCAGATCGCGGCGGGATTCTCGGTCGAGGAACTGGAGGTCGTCGTCCATGCGATGGCCGAGGACGGCAAGGAAGCCATCGGCTCAATGGGCGACGACACGCCGCCCGCGGTGCTGTCGGGCAAGTACCGGCCGCTCAGCCACTATTTCCGCCAGAACTTCAGCCAGGTGACGAACCCGCCGATCGACAGCCTGCGCGAACACCGCGTGATGAGCCTGAAGACGCGGTTCGGCAACCTCAAGAACGTTCTCGACCAGAACAACGGCCAGACCGAGATCCTGCAGCTCGAAAGCCCATTCGTCTCCAACGCCGCCTTCGATGCGATGGCGAGGCATTTCGGCGAGGCGGCGACCACGATCGACTGCACCTTCCCGGTCGGCGGCGATCAGACCGAGCTGCAGACCGGCCTCGCGCGGATTCGCTCCGAAGCCGAGGAAGCCGTGCGCGCCGGTGCGAACCACGTCATCCTGACCGACGAGCATCAGTCGGCGGATCGCGTCGGCATGCCGATGATCCTCGCGACGAGCGCGGTGCATTCCTGGCTCACCCGCAAGGGGCTCCGCACCTTCACCTCGCTCAACGTCCGCTCGGCGGAATGCATCGACCCGCATTACTTCGCGGTGCTGATCGGCTCCGGCGCGACCACGGTGAACGCCTATCTCGCGCAGGATTCGATCGCCGACCGCATCGCCCGCGGCCTCATCCCGGGCAGCCTGACCGAGGCGACCCGGCGCTTCCGCGAGGCGGTGGACCAGGGCCTGCTGAAGATCATGTCCAAGATGGGCATCTCGGTGATTTCCTCCTACCGCGGCGGCCTCAACTTCGAGGCGGTCGGCCTCAGCCGTGCGATGGTGGCGGAGTATTTCCCCGGAATGCTCTCGCGGATCTCGGGCATCGGCGTCTCGGGCGTACAGAAGCAGGTCGAGGGCGTGCATGCGCGTGCCTGGCTGCGCGGCGACGCGGTTCTGCCGATCGGCGGGCTCTACAAGGCGCGCCGCTCGGGCGAGACCCACGCCTGGGAAGCGCAGGCGATGCATATCCTGCAGGCGGCCTGCGACAAGGGCTCCTATGATCTCTGGAAGCAGTACTCCAAGGCGATGCAGTCGCGCCCGCCGATCCAGCTGCGCGACCTGCTGGACTTCCAGCCGAAGACCCCCGCCGTGCCGCTGTCGCAGGTCGAGAGCATCACCGCGATCCGCAAGCGCTTCGTCACGCCGGGCATGTCGCTCGGGGCGCTGGGGCCGGAGGCGCACAAGACGCTGAACGTCGCGATGAACCGCATCGGCGCGAAATCCGACTCGGGCGAGGGCGGCGAGGACCCGGCGCATTACCTGCCCGAGCCGAACGGCGACAACCCCTCGGCGAAGATCAAGCAGGTGGCCTCGGGCCGGTTCGGCGTGACGGCGGATTACCTCAACCACTGCGAGGAACTGGAGATCAAGGTCGCCCAGGGTGCGAAGCCCGGCGAGGGCGGCCAGCTTCCCGGCATCAAGGTGACAGAGCTCATCGCCCGCCTGCGGCATTCGACGCAGGGCGTGACGCTGATCTCGCCGCCGCCGCACCACGACATCTACTCGATCGAGGACCTGGCACAGCTGATCTACGACCTGAAGCAGATCAACCCGCGCGCCAAGGTCTGCGTGAAGCTGGTCTCGCAGTCGGGCGTCGGCACGATCGCGGCCGGCGTCGCCAAGGCGAAGGCGGATGTGATCCTGATCTCTGGCCACAACGGTGGAACCGGCGCCTCGCCGATCACCTCGATCAAGTTCGCGGGCCTGCCCTGGGAAATGGGTCTCTCCGAGGCGCATCAGGTGCTGACGATCAACAACCTCCGCGACCGGGTGACGCTCCGCACCGATGGCGGGCTCCGGACGGGCCGCGACATCGTGATCGCCGCGATGCTCGGCGCGCAGGAGTTCGGCATCGGCACCGCCGCGCTGATCGCGATGGGCTGCATCATGGTGCGCCAGTGCCAGTCGAACACCTGCCCGGTCGGCGTCTGCACGCAGGACCCGAGCCTGAGGGAGAAGTTCACCGGCACCGCCGACAAGGTCGTCAACCTCATCAGCTTCTACGCGCAGGAAGTGCGCGAGGTGCTGGCGAGCGTCGGTGCGAAGTCGATCGACGAGGTCATCGGCCGGGCGGATCTCCTGACGCAGGTGAGCCGCGGGTCGGAGCATCTCGACGATCTCGACCTTAACCCGCTACTCATCAACGTCGATCAGGGCGAACGGCAGGTCTATGATCGGGCGCAGCCGCGGCAGCCGGTGCTCGATACGCTCGACGCGCAGATCGTCTCGGACGCCGAGCCGTTCTTCAAGGACGGCGAGAAGATGCAGCTCTCCTACGCGGTGCAGAACACGCTGCGCTCGATCGGCACGCGGGCCTCGAGCCATATCGTCCAGCGGTTCGGGATGAAGAACAATCTCCAGACCGATCATCTGACGATCAAGCTCGCAGGTTCCGCCGGTCAGTCGCTCGGCGCCTTCGCGGCGCCCGGGTTGAAGATCGAGGTCTCGGGCGAGGCGAACGACTACGTGGGCAAGGGTCTCTCGGGGGGCACCATCGTCGTGAAGCCGCCGCTTGGCTCGCCCCTGGTGCCGCATGACAATGCGATCATCGGCAATACCGTCCTCTACGGCGCGACGGCGGGCAAGCTCTTCGCCAACGGCCGGGCTGGCGAGCGGTTCTGCGTCCGCAACTCCGGCGCCGAGGTGGTGATCGAGGGCTGCGGTTCGAACGGCTGCGAGTACATGACGGGCGGCACAGCGGTGATCCTCGGCCGGTTCGGCGACAATTTCGGCGCCGGCATGACCGGGGGCATGGCCTTCCTCTGGGACCCGGAGGGCGAGATCGACATGCGCCTCAACCCGGAGAGCGTCATCTCGGTCGCGATCGAATCCGCGGAATGGGCGGCCGAGCTTCGCGGGTTGGTCGAGGAACATCTGGAGGAGACCGGCAGCCCCCGCGCCGCCGACATCCTGCGGCACTGGGAGGACAACCTGCCGAAGTTCCGGCAGATCGTCCCGAAGGAGATGCTGGCCCGGCTCAGATACCCGCTGAGCGACAAGCCGGCCGCCGCGACGGCCTGATCCCGGCGGGAACGCGAAGAAACGGCGGATCATCAACGCCCCGGCCAACCGAGCCGGGGCGTTGCCGTTTCCAGCTTCCGTCAGCCTCCAGCACTTGCGCGACCGCGATAATCCCGGCACGAACGGGGGCAGAATGAGAGGAACGGTCGGCCGGTGATCATGCGTTTCTGGAGACTGCTGCGCCGCCTCATCGCGACCGCGGTCGTTCTCGCGATCATTCTCGTCCTGCTGTTCCGCTTCGTGCCTCCCCCGACCAACTACTACATGCTCTCCGAGCGGCTGCGCCTCGGGGAGATCGAGCGGGACTGGGTGCCGATCGGCGAGATGGCGGAATGGCTGCCGCTCGCCGCCGCCGCCGCCGAGGATGCGAATTTCTGCGCGCATTCCGGTTTCGACATCGAGGGCATCCGCGGCGCGCTCGCGGATGAGGACCGGCTGAGGGGCGCCAGCACGATCAGCCAGCAGGTGGCGAAGAACGTCTTCCTCTGGCCGGCGCGCAGCTGGCTCCGCAAGGGGCTCGAGGTCGGATTCGCCGTGCTGATCGAGCTCACCTGGTCCAAGCGGCGCATCATGGAGGTCTATCTCAACGTGGCCGAATTCGGTGAGGGTATCTTCGGGGTCGAGGCGGCGTCGCGGCGCTACTTCGACACGAGCGCCTCCGGGATGACGCCCCGGGCCTCGGCGCGGCTCATGGCGGTGCTGCCGGACCCGAAGAACCGCTCGCCCGTCAGTGGCACGCGCTACATCCAGTCGCGCGGCCGGGCGATCGAGCAGGGTGCGGGCACGCTCCGCGAGGACGGCCGCGCGGCGTGCTTCCTCTGACCCGCCTCCGACCCTAGGAGCGAGCGGCGGCGCGGGCGAGCTTTCGCCGACCGGGTCCGGGGCCACGCCGGGCGCGGTGGTTGATGCCGGGGGAATTCGCGGCGATAAGGAGGAATCGAGCAAGGAAAGGCAGCGAAAATGCGCCGTCTCTATCACATGCCCCTGTCGCCCTTCTGCCGCAAGATCCGACTCGTCCTCGCCGAAAAGAAGATCGAGGTCGAACTGGTCGAGGAAAAGCCCTGGGAACGCCGCATGGACTACTTGCGGATGAACCCCTCGGGCAAGGTTCCACTGCTCAAGCTCGATGATCTCGTGCTCGCGGAGTCGAATGCGATCTTCGAATATATCGAGGAAACCCACCCCGATCCGCCGCTCCTGCCGCGCAAACCCGCCGCCCGGGCCGAGGCGCGGCGGCTCGCGGCTTGGTTCGACGACAAGTTCCACCATGAAGTGACGGCGAACCTGCTCTATGAGCGGGTGAACAAGAAGCTCTCCAAGACCGGCTATCCCGAGAGCGACAAGATCAAGGCCGGACTCCGGAACATCAAGTACCACCTCGACTACATGGAGTGGCTGTTCGAGGCGCGAAGCTGGCTTGCCGGGGATCAGATGACGATCGCCGACTTCGCCGCCGCGGCGCAATTGTCCTCGCTCGACTATGTGTCGGATGTCGACTGGACCCGCGGCCAGGGCGTGCGGGACTGGTACGCCAAGATCAAGTCGCGCCCGGCCTTCCGCTCGATCCTCGCCGATCTTGTGCCGGGCTTCACGCCGCCGCAACATTACGCCGATCTGGATTTCTGAGGGAGAGGTCATGGCGGACGCGGGGCGGGACGGGCTCGCCGCGCGGATCGAGGCGCGGGCGCTGGCGGAAGGCTTCTCCGCCTGCGGCTTCTGCGCGCCCGATGCGATCCCGCGCGCGAAGGAGCGGCTCGCGGGTTTCGTCGCGGCGGGGCACCACGGCACGATGGCCTGGATGGCCGAGCGCATGGGCTGGCGCGGCGATCCTTCGGCGCTCTGGCCGGAGGCGCGCACCGTCATCATGCTGGCCGAGGTCTACACACCGGAGGAAGACCCGCTGGCGCTGCTCTCCCGGCCCGACCGCGCCAATGTCAGCGTCTATGCGCGGGGGCGAGACTATCACGACACGGTCAAGAAGCGGCTGAAACGGCTCGGCCGCTGGCTGGTCGCGGAGACCGGGGCCGGGATCAAGGTCTTCGTCGATACGGCGCCGGTGATGGAGAAGCCGCTGGCGGAGGCCGCCGGGCTCGGCTGGCAGGGCAAGCACACCAATCTGGTGAGCCGCGGCCTCGGCAACTGGTTCTTCCTCGGCGCGATCTTCACGACGCTCGACCTGCCGCGGTCCGCGGCGGAAAGCGATCACTGCGGCTCCTGCCGCGCCTGCCTCGACATCTGCCCGACCGGCGCCTTTCCGGCGCCCTACCGGCTCGATGCCCGCAAGTGCATTTCCTATCTCACCATCGAGCACGCCGGGCCCATCGATCCGGACCTGCGGGTGAAGCTCGGCAACCGGATCTACGGCTGCGACGACTGCCTCGCCGTCTGTCCGTGGAACAAGTTCGCGGGCGTCGCGCGGGAGACCGCCTATCACGCGCGCGAGACGCTTCGCTCACCCGCGCTCCGGGACCTCGCGGCGCTGGACGACACGGGCTTCCGGGCGCTCTTCTCCGGCTCGCCGATCAAGCGGATCGGCCGGAACCGGTTCCTGCGCAACGTGGCTTATGCGATCGGCAATTCCGGTGACGCGGCGCTCATCCCCGCGGTGGAACCTCTGACCTCGGACGCGGACCCGGTTGTAGCCGAGGCCGCGGAATGGGCTCTGGCGCGGCTTCGGTCAGCCGTTGCAGGTTCCGCCGCGCCGCCCCCGCGAGATCGCTCCTCGGATGCTGCTCGATGAGCCGCATCCAGGATCGCGCGGCCTCCGCCGTATCTCCTTCGATGGCGAGCGCCGCCGCCTGCTCGAACAGGGCTTCCGGCAGGTCCGGCGCGAGCGCCAGCGCCCGCCGCGCCTCGGTCAGCGCTCCCCCGGTATCGCCGAGGTGGCGGAGCGTCGCCGCGCGGAGCGCACGGGCGGTGGCGTCATCGGGCGCATGTTCGAGGGCCTTGTCGAGCGAACTCCGGGCCGCCGCCCAGTCTTCGAGCCCGGCCTCGGCGCGCGCGAGGCTGATCCAGCGCCCGGAGGTCGGGTCGGTCAGGCGGTTCGCCGCGAGCAGCGCCTCCCGCGCCAGATCGGGCCGGTCGAGGCCGAGCCAGAGCCGCGCCGCGTCCTCGTAGGTCGTGGCACGCAGGCCCATGTCCATCGCCCGGTTCGGATTCTGCGCGAGCGCGGTCAGGATTCGCGCCGCGGATGCGTCGGCGCCCATGGCGTCGAGCGCCGCCGCCTCGCAGAACCGCGCCTCGACGCCACCGCCGAGCCGGTACCAGAGCGCCGCCTTCTCCCGTGCCGTCGAAGCGTCGCGATTGATCTCGGTCTGGCATTGCTCGGCGGAACCGATTCCGGCATCGCTCGGGCGCGCCGAGACATCGAGCCGCGGGCCGCCGGCGGTCAGGCCGTTCGCGCTGTGGCCGTCGAGGAACGGGCCGCTCACGCGCGGACCATCATCCTGCGGTCCATCGACCCGCGGGCTGTCGGAGTCGGCCGCGGGCATGATGTCGTCCGCCCAGGCTCCACCCGCGGCGAGAAGCAGGACGAGGATGAGGAAATGCCTTCGCATGGTCGCCACATTCCCATAGTGGTCTGACAGGAGCTGAAAGGGAGGGGCCCATGTCTGGCGGACCGGTGCTGCTGTCGCTGGGTTATGGCTACTCGGCGGCGGCCTTCGCGGCAACCCTTCCCGGGGACTGGCGGCGGATTGGCACCACTCGGTCGCAGGCGAAGGCCGCCGTGATGGCGGCCGAGGGCGTCGAACCCGTCGATCCGGGCGACGAGACGGCGCTCACCCGCGCGATCGCGGCGGCGGATCACGTCCTGATCTCGGTTCCACCGGGACCGGAGGGCGATCCGATGCTCGCGCGCTACCGCGCCGCGCTGATCGCGGCGCGGCCGCGCTGGGTCGGATATCTCTCGACGACCGGGGTTTATGGCGACAGGGGGGGCGGCTGGGTCGACGAGGCGAGCGAGCTTCGCCCGGTGAACGAGCGGAGCGCGCGCCGGGCGCGGGCCGAAGCCGACTGGCTCGCGACCGGACTGCCGGTGGAGATCTTCCGGCTGGCCGGGATCTACGGGCCGGGGCGGAGCGTCTTCGACCGGCTCCGCGAGGGGCGCGCGCAGCGGATCGCGAAGCCGGGGCAGGTCTTCAGCCGGGTCCACGCGGAGGACATCGCCGGCGCGCTTCGGGCCGCCGTCGCGAAACCGGCGCCGGGGCGCGTGCTGAACCTCGCCGACGACGAGCCTGCCCCGCCGGGGGAGGTGATCGTCTACGCCGCCGCTCTGCTCGGGGTCGATCCGCCACCGGAGATCTCCTTCGACGAGGCCGATCTCGGGCCGATGGCGCGCAGCTTCTACAACGAGTCGAAGCGGGTCTCGAACCGGCGGATGCGCGAGGAACTCGGCTACGCGCCGCTCTATCCGGACTATCGCTCCGGCCTCCGCGCGGTGTTGGCCGCGGGCGGATGAGCTTCGCGCGCCGCTCGCGAGGTGTGAGGGATCGGCGCAACACCATCGCCGGTTTCGTGGCGACCACGGCCGATCAAGGGTGGCGCTCAGGGTCCGAATCCGACAATGTCGCTCGAAAATCTGGCACCGGCCCGGAGAAAACCGGGCCATTGAGGTAGGTGGAATGTCGGACTGGCGACCGCGCGCGGGAATGGCCACGGCTGCTCTGGCTTCGGTTTCGGCCCTGGCCCTCGGCTTCATGGCAACGGCCGAGGAAGCACCTCGCCCGAGGCCGAGCGTCAACCTCTACGGCAATCCCGGCCTGATCGACATGCCCTCGGCCGAGATGATGCCCGATGGCCAGATGACGCTCTCCTGGAGCCGGTTCGACGGCATGAGCCGCCGGCAGTTCAATTTCCAGGTCCTGCCGTGGCTGACCGGCTCGCTGCGCTATTCGACCATCGAGAACTGGGGACGTCCGGACATCCCGGATTATGACCTCTGGGACCGGAGCTTCGACTTCCGTCTGCGGCTGCTCGAGGACAAGGGACCCTGGCAGCCCAGCCTCTCGCTCGGCTTCCGCGACTTCCTCGGCACGGGCGTCTATTCGGGCGAATACCTCGTCGCCTCGAAGCGGATCGTGCCCGATGTGACCGTGACCGCGGGCGTCGGCTGGGGGCGTTTCGCCGGGGTGAACGGGTTCAAGAACCCGTTCTGCTCGTTCTCGGACGGGATGTGCGAGCGCGACGAGGATTACGGCGAGGGCGGCAAGCCCGCCTTCGGCCGCTTCTTCCGCGGAGAGGACGCGGCCTTCTTCGGTGGCGTCGAATGGCGCACGCCCTATGACGGGCTGACCCTGAAGGCGGAATATTCCTCCGACGCCTACGAGCGCGAGCAGGAAGGCCCGACCTCGCATTTCGAGCGGAAGAATCCGTTCAACTTCGGCGCCGAATACCGGTTCACCGAGGGGATCACGGTCGGCGGCTACTACATGTACGGCGACAAGCTCGGCTTCAACATCGCGCTGAGCGGCAATCCGAACAAGCCGCTGACGCCGCAGGATCTGGGCGTCGGCCCGATCCCGACCACCGCCCGGCCCGAGGGCGCGCCGATGGGCGAGGGCTGGCAGAACGATCCGGCGAAGCGGGCGCAGCTTTCGACCGCGCTCGCCGAGGCGATGGACACGGAGGGCATCCGGCTCGAACGCATCACCTTCCGCGGGTCCGAAGTCGATGTGCTGATCCAGAACCGCCGCTACAATCAGGAGCCGCGCGCGATCGGCCGCGCCACCCGGGTGCTGCAGGTCGGCATGCCGGCGAATGTGCGGGTCTTCAACATCACTTCGGTCGCCGAGGGGATCGAGACGACCACGACGACGATCAACCGCGCCGAATACGAACGCCAGATCGCGGGCTGGGACGCCGGGCAGCGCAGCTGGGACACGGTCGGACTCGCGGGCGCCTGGAGCGATCCGGCGAGCTATCCCGTCTGGACGCGGCCGGATCTCTACCCGTCCTTCGACTGGACCGTGCTGCCGCAGCCCTATCTCGTGCTGCTCACGCCGGGCGAGCCGATCCGGATCGGCCTCAACCTCGACGCCAATGTGACGCTGCGCGTGTCGCAGGGCCTGTCCTTCAATCTCGGCGTCAGCCAGCCGCTCTTCGGCACCTATGACGATCCGGGCGATTCCGACAGCACGCTGCCGCATGTCCGCTCCAACACGTCGCGCTACTATTCCGGCAAGAACCTCCGGATGACCAACCTCACCAGCGATTATGTCTTCAAGCTGAACGAGAATACCTATGGCCAGGTCTCGGCCGGTTATCTCGAACGGCAGTTCGCGGGCCTCTATTCCGAGGTGCTGTGGAAGCCGGTGGGCCAGAACTGGGGCCTCGGCGCCGAACTCGCCTATGTGAAGCAGCGCGAGTGGGATGCGCCCTTGGGGCTGACCGACTACGACGTGGTGACCGGTTTCGGCTCCGTCTACTGGGAGACCGGCTGGTACGGGATGGAAGTCGAGCTCGATGCGGGCCGGTATCTCGCCGGCGACTGGGGCAGCACGCTGACCGTGACGCGCGAATTCGCCAACGGCTGGGCCGTGGGCGCCTATGCGACGCTGACCGACGTGACCTCCGAGGACTACGGCGAGGGCAGTTTCGACAAGGGCGTGATGATCACCATCCCGTTCCGCTGGACCGTCCCGTTCGAGACCGACGCGCGGAACTCGATCCAGCTCACCTCGATCTCGCGCGATGGCGGCGCACAGCTCGATGTGGCCAACGATCTCTGGGGTACGGTCAAGGAATTCGATCGCCGGCACATGCAACAGAACTGGGGCTCGTTCTGGCAATGAGGCTGACAGTTCTCGCCACGCTGCTGCTCACCGCGCTCGCCGGCTGCACCGACGAAGGGCTGAACCCGATCGTCTCGCGGGCGATCGACGAGGTGAACCCATTCGACGGCACGGCGGCCCCGGCGCCGGGGCAACCCGTCACCCGCGAACAGATCAACCGCGCCGATGTCGCAACGATCCGCGCGCGCCTCGTCGCGGACAAGTCGCCGACCTATCTCGTCGCGGCGGCGAACAATCGCGGCTACATCACCTATGCCTCGGGGCTGCGGCAGCTCGTCATCATGCGCAACTCGCAGGTCACCGGGACGCGCGGGCTGGGCTATGACCTCCTCTCGGCGAAATCGACCACGCCCGATCCGCTGGCGACGCCGATGCCGATCTCGCAATGGCCCGCCCTGGTGCAGCGCAGCTACGAATTCCCCGCCAGCGCGCCCCGCGGCCGGATCGAGACCTTCGACTGCCGGTTCGAGCGCGGCGCGGTCAAGGACATGGAGATCCTCGGCGAGGCGCATCGCGGCGTGGAGATCAGCGAGTATTGCGACGGCCCTTCGGGCTCGTTCGAGCAGCTGCATTTCGCGGATGCGTCCAGCGGTTTCGTCTGGCGCACACTGAGCTGGCTCGGGCCGCAGCAGGGGTTGATCGACATCGAGGTCGTGCTTCCCTACACCGGCTCTCCCCGCTAGGCGCGGGTACGCGGCTCGGACGGTCCTGGAGTTCCCGCGGCAGTCACGAGCCCTTTCCCGGTGCGCGCGGTCGAGTGTCCGCTCCCAATCGCATTACGAGCATTTTACCGACGCGGACCGGAACACGATCCCGACGACGAGAGGCGTCGCCCGACAACGAAAAGGGCAGCGCCAGTAGGCGCCGCCCTGGTTCGCTAGGTCTGGATCGGTGCCGGCGTCGGGAGGCCGACGGCTCGGCACCGTATAATCGTGACCCGATCAGGAGTCGTCGTTGGAGATCGCGTAAGCGATCGCGGCGAGGCCGATCACCGGGATCAGCCAGGCAGCGTTCGAACCGCCCATCGGGGCCGGCTCGGCAACCACGACCGGCTCGGCCGGCGCTTCGTAAACGAGGTTGCCGGCGAACGCCTGGCCGGCCAGCAGGAGAGCCGCCGCCGTGGTAACGATAAACTTCATTGTTGTCCTCCTCAGAGAGTGCGGGTCTGCGAAACCGATAGCTCGCCCGGACCTGCGAGCGGACAAGCTAATGCTTGAACACTAACCAGTTTTCCCCCGCGTTTTCAATCGCCGAAACCCTCGCCCCTCACGAAACGGGCGGTGTTGTCAAATGAGCAACACTGGCGTTCCGACCGCCGCCCGGCCGTAAACCTCGAGGATGTGTTCGTTGAAAAGCCCGATGCATCCGCTGGAGGATTGGCGGCCGATCTTGCGGATGTCGTTGGTGCCGTGGATGCGGTAGGCGGGCCAGCTGAGGTTGAGCGCGCGGATTCCGAGTGGATTGTCCGGGCCGGGCTCAACATAGGGAGGGAGCGCGGGATTGCGCTTGAGCATGGAGGCAGTGGGTCGCCAATCCGGATCGGGCCGCTTGAGCGTCACCGAGGTACGCCCCCGGCGGGTCATTTCCTCGCTCAGCGGCACCGAGGTCGGATACACGCGATAGAAGCCGTCGGCGCCCCAGTAGTGCAGTACGCGGTCGTTCGTGTCGCAGAGAATCGCATCGTTGTTAAGACTGTCGAAATAGTCTTCCCACTTGCGCATCTTCAGGCTCGAGATGCGCCGAAGCAGCATGGGCGTGTCCTGCGAGTCGGGCACGAAGTCGTTCGCGAGCGCTTCCTCCTCGGTCGAGGCGAATCCGCGCCCGCCGATCACGGTCGTGGCGCTCGCCACCGCGACGGTGAAGGCGACGCGGGTGAACGCCCGCCGGCTGATGTCCGGGCCAGAGCCCCGATTGGTGTCCCGCGTGATGTCCTTGTCACTCATGTCAGCTCGTCTCCTGGCACCCCTCGCCGTCCGCCGGACGTAGGCCGGCGATGCTATGCGCCTGATCGTGATCCGGCAACTCACAGTTCCGGAAGCGACTTCGGCGCAACACCCGCGGCCGTCTTGGCCATGCTGGCGGGAATTCGATTTGAACGGTCGGGGGAAAGCCGATAGCACGAATCGAGTTCACAACGACCGACGGCCGCATGATGATCCGCCACTGTTTCGCCGCCCTCGCGATCCTGCTCGCCGTCGCGAGCTGCTCTTCGACGGAAGGCGGCGGGACGCCGCGGATTTCCGACGCCGACGCCGACGAGATCCTGACGCGGCAGCTCGACGCGGTGAATGCCGTGCGTGAGGGCGAGGGGCTTACGCCTTTGCGCTATTCCGCCGAGTTGAACGCCGCCGCCGAGACCCACGCCCGCGACATGGCGGTTCAGGGCCGTGCCTGGCATTTCGGCTCCGACCTCACCTCACCTCGGGAACGCGCGTTCCGCGCCGGCTATCAGGCGGAGCTCGGCGGCGAGAACATCGCCGAGGGCACCGATTCCGATCTCGCGGTGCTCAGAAGCTGGCTCGATTTCGCCGATACGCGCGAAGTCATCATGGACCCCGAAGGCCGCGGCTTCGGATTTGCCTGGTATCAGGAAGAGTCGGGCAAGATCTGGTGGGTTCAGCTGATCGGCAAGTAAGCGCCGGCGGCCCGCCGTCAGAGCGGCGCGCCATTCTCCCAGAGCGCCGGGGCCGGACCGATCTCTCCCACCGCCACTCCCCGGCGGTTCGTGATCACCGGCGCGGTTCTCCGCGACACCCGCGGGTCCGCCGCCTTCACCGCGCCGAGCCGGGTCAGCAGCGCGGCGACGGCGCATTCGCTGGCCCGCGTCGTCCCGTCCTCGATCTTGATCGCGAGGCCAAGCCCCTTCTCGGGCCAGATCGCGGCGAAGACGCCCTCGGCGCCGGTCTTCACCGCCACCGATCCTCCGGCCGCGGCCATCAGTTCCGAACAGGCCCGGCCCTCGCCCGCGACCAGCAACGGGTGGGAGACCATCGCCGCCACCAGCCGCTCGGCCGCCGCCTGACGCGTGGCGCCGAGCCCGGCCGGATTCGCCATCCGCGCCATGGCCGAGGCGAGGCCGCGCATCGTCGTCGCGAAATTCGGCGCCGCGCAGCCGTCGATCCCGTAGCCCGGGCTCTCGGCGCCGGTCATCTCCTCGAAGGCCGCGCGGGCTGCCTTCTGAACCGGGTGGTCCGGAGCGACATATTCGCTGTCGCCGCGGAGGTGGCGGTTCAGCATCAGGAAACCGGCGTGCTTGCCGGAGCAGTTGTTGTGCAGTTGGCAGGGCGCCTCCAGCCCCTCGCGCAGACGGCCCCGCTCCGCCCGGTCGTCGGGAACCTGGGCGCCGCAGCGCAGGTCACGCTCGCCGAGCCCGAGGTCGGAGAGCCAGCGCGCGACCCGCGAGACATGCATCTCCGCTCCCTGATGCGAGGCGCAGGCAAGCGCCAGCTCCTCGGAGCCGAGTTCCGCCGCCGCCCCGCTCTCGACGAGCGGCAGGGCCTGGAGCATCTTGCAGGAGGATCGCGGCAGGATCACCGCGTCCGGGTCACCCCAGGCGGCGCGAATCGCGCCCGAGGCATCGCAGATCACCGCGTGCCCGCGATGGACCGATTCCGCGAAAGGTCCGCGCCGCACCTCGACCATGGGTATCGCGTCAGCCATCACTCAACTCCTCCGCAAGCGTGTCGCCCAATGCCCCGCGCAGGTGCCGGAAGGCAAGCCTGATCCGCGATTTGACCGTGCCGAGCGGCAGGCCGAGCCGCGCGGCGATCTCGGCGTGGCTCAGGCCGTCGTAGAAGGCCGCGACCAGCACCGCGCGCTGATCCTCGGAAAGTTCCGCGAGGCCCGCGCGAATCCGCGCCTCCCGTTCGGTCGCATCCATCCGCGAGAAGCCGTCGGGCTCCGGCTCCGGCTGGAACAGCGGGTCGGCGGGGTCCGGCGCGGGGCGCAGCGTCCGGCGCAGCACGTCGATCCGGCGGTTCCGCGCGATGGTGAAGATCCAGGTCGAGGCCGCGGCCCGGGAGGGATCGAACGTCTCCGCCCGGCGCCAGACGAGGACCATGACATCCTGCGCGATCTCGTCCGCGTCCGCCTCGCTGGCGCCGCCGCGCATCATGAAGGCCTTGACCCGCGCCGCGAACCGGTCGAACAGCGCCACGAACGCGTCTCGGTCGCGCCGGGCGACCCGGACCAGAAGCTCAGCGTCGCTGGCTTCCGACAGGGGATCGGGCTCAGCGGCGGGCATTCTCTTCGGTCTCGTTCTCGAAAGCACTGGCCTTGGCGGGGCGGAACGCGCCCCCCGCGGGCCCGAAGACGCGCAAATGGGGTGGATCAGATCCCGCTTGTCGCGATAGAGTACGGCAAGGACGCAGACAATAACAAGCCGGGCCTTCATGGCGGGCCGACCCTCGCCGCGGAAAGGGTACCGGTGATCGAGCAGGAGACCTGGGACATGACGCTGAAGTATCGCTCCGCGATCGCTCTCTCTTTCGTGGTGCTCGGCCTGACCGGCGGCGCGGCCTTGCCGGCCGGCGCGCAGGCGGCGGCCACGCCGGTGGCGACCCACACCGACTGGAGTGTGTTCGTCGCGGGTGAACCGCGGGAATGCTACGTCGTCTCGCCGCCCAAGAGTTCGCGGGCGCTGCGCGACGGCCAGCCCGTCGAAGTCGAGCGGGGCGACATCCGCCTCTTCGTCACCTATCGCCCGGCCGAGAACGTAGCGGCCGAGGTGAGTTTCTCGGGCGGCTATCCCTTCCGGGACGGCACGCCGGTCAAGCTCGAGATCGGATCGCAGGATTTCACGCTGAACGCGGGCTCGGGTGATGCCAACAGCTGGGCCTGGCCGGCGTCGCCGGATATCGATCGGCAGATCGTCGCGGCCTTCCGCGCCGGGGCGACGGCGACGATCACCGGGGTCTCGTCCCGGGGCACGACGACGATCGACACGATCTCGCTCTCCGGCTTCACCGCGGCGGTTCAGGACGCCGCCGGACGCTGCGGCTGAGCCTCCCGCCGCCGCCTTTCGTGGCGGGGGTGGAAAAATCCGCGAATTCTGCTATCTCGCCGGCATTGGCGGGCTGATCCGCCCGTTGCCGAAAGCCCCGACATGTCCGCCGCCCCGCTCAAAGCCGTTCCGATCACGCCCGAGGTCGTCGCCTTGCCGCGCAAGCCGGCCGCGGGCGGCCTGCCCGATCTCGTCGGGCTCGACCGCGAGACGCTGCGCGCCGCGCTGATCGAGGCCGGCACGCCCGAGAAGATGGCGCGGATGCGGACCGGGCAGATCTGGCAGTGGATCTATCATCGCGGCGTGCGCGACTTCGAGGCGATGACCAACCTCGCGAAGGACTACCGCGGGCTGCTCGCGCGGAACTTCTCCATCTCCCGTCCAGAGATCGTCACCCGGCAGATTTCCGAGGACGGCACGCGCAAATACCTGCTCCGCGTGGCGGGCGGCTCGGAGATCGAGGCGGTCTACATCCCGGAGACCGACCGCGGCACGCTCTGCGTCTCGAGCCAGGTCGGCTGCACGCTGACCTGCTCTTTCTGCCATACCGGCACGCAGCGGCTGGTCCGCAACCTGACGGCGGCCGAGATCGTCGGCCAGATCCTCGTCGCGCGCGACGACCTCGGGGAATGGGGCAAGGGTCCGCTCGACAAGCGCTTCATCTCGAACATCGTGCTGATGGGCATGGGCGAGCCGCTCTACAATTTCGACCACGTGCGCGATGCGATGCGGATCGCGATGGACAACGAGGGCCTCTCGCTGTCGCGCCGGCGCATCACGCTCTCGACCTCGGGCGTGGTGCCGGAGATCGCGCGGGTCGGCGAGGAGATCAACTGCCTGCTCGCCATCTCCTTCCATGCCACCACCGACGAGATCCGCGACAAGCTGGTGCCGATCAACAGGAAGTGGAACATCGCCGAACTGCTCGACGCCTGCCGCGCCTATCCGCGGCTGTCGAACGCCGAGCGGATCACCTTCGAATATGTGATGCTGAAGGGGGTGAACGATTCGGACGCGGATGCGCGGCGGCTGGTGAAGCTGATCTCGGGCATCCCGGCGAAGATCAACCTCATTCCGTTCAATCCCTGGCCCGGCGCCCCCTACGAGCGGTCCGATCCCGACCGGATCGAGGCCTTCGCCCGGATCGTGAACCGCGCGGGCTATGCCTCGCCGGTCCGCACGCCCAGGGGCGAGGACATCATGGCGGCCTGCGGCCAGCTCAAGAGCGCGAGCGAGCGTGCCCGCCGCGCAAGGGGCGGCGAGGCTTCCGCTCCGGTCTGAGAGGCCGGTCGTGATGGCACCGCTTGATATGCGCCGCGTGATGATCGTGGCCGGGTCCGGCTCGGGCGGGACCGCGCGCGCCTGGGCGTTGGGCGGCCACCTCATCGACCAGATCCGCCGGATGCCGAAAGGCATCGAGCACCCGCGGCCGGGAGCGACGGCGGCGGCGGTGGCGCGCACGTCATGACGTTCGAGACCCTCCTCGCGCTCGCGGTCTTCGCCTTCGTCGGCTCGATCACGCCGGGGCCGAACAACGTCATGGTCATGGCGTCGGGTGCGAACTACGGCACGCGCCGGACGGTGCCGCACATGCTCGGCATCTCCATCGGCTTCGGCGTGATGGTTCTGCTGACCGGGCTCGGGCTTTCGGGGCTCTTCCACCTCTATCCGGTCACGCTCACGATCCTGCGCTGGGCCAGCATCCTCTATCTCGTCTATCTGGCCTGGCGGGTCGCAACCGCCTCGGCGCCGGAGGAGCGGCGCGCGACCGGCCGGCCGCTCGGATTTCTCGGCGCGGCGCTGTTCCAATGGGTCAATCCCAAGGCCTGGGCGCTCGCGCTCTCGACGATCGGGGCCTATCTGCCCGATCCGGCGCCCGGTCCGGCGCTGCTCGCCGGGGTCGTGTTCGCGATCGTTTCCCTGCCCTGTGTGCTGCTCTGGACCATGCTCGGCGAGGCGCTGCGCGATTTCCTCTCGGAGCCGCGCCGGCTCCGGGTCTTCAACATCCTGATGGCGGGTCTTCTGATCGCCTCGCTGTTGCCGTTTTTGCGCGGCTGATCACGGAGGGACTTCACGAATCCCTCGAATTAGGGTTCTATCAACGTTATCAAGCAGTAATTAAGTGATCCGTAAGGGTCCGACACAACGAAAAAAGAACGAGCAGGCAAAATGGACGACTGGACAGGAAGGGGACCGGCCTCGCCGGTCGAGGATGATGCATTGGCAGGCGCCACGGCCGACCGGTTGTGGACGCGGCGAAGCGCGCTCGCGCTGACGGCGGGGTTCCTCGGGCTCGGCCTCGCGGCGCCGGCCCATGCGCGGCGGGCCATGCCGCGGGCGACGCAGATCGTGGTCTCGAAGAAGAACCGGGTTCTGGCGCTGATGAACGGCGAGCAGACGCTCAAGAAGTACCGTATCCATCTCGGCTTCACGCCGCTTGGCCACAAGGAACGCTCCGGCGACGGGCGGACACCCGAGGGGGTCTATTACATCGACCGCCGCAATCCGCTGAGCAGTTATTACCTCAGCCTCGGCATCAGCTATCCGAATCCGAACGACGTGGCGCGCGGGCGCGCATTGGGCCTGGACCCGGGCGGCGACATCATGATCCACGGCGGGCCGACCCTCCGCGCCGACCGCTACAAGAAGGACTGGACCGCGGGCTGCATCGCGGTCAGCGATACCGAGATCGAGGAGATCTGGTCGATGGTGCCCACGGGCATTCCGATCGTGATCCTCGCCTGAGCTTCCGGGGCGGCGCCGCCTCCGTGCCTCCCCCGCAGGCGCGGCGGCGGATCGTCTTACCCCCGGTCCGCCGCCCGTGCTCCGGTCTTCATGACTCCGGCCCTTATGACTCTGGTCCTTACGACTCTGGCCTGGTCACTCTTCCCCGCCTCCGGATATTGGTTCACGATCTTGCCCGGCGGATGATTCGGGCTTATCTGCTGCCGAATGACGCGGCTTTTCGACATGGATGATCATCGGCGGCTGCCTTGGCGCTTCTACGCCAAGGGAATCCGGCTTGCGCGCGGGGCCTGACGCCTCGTGCGCGCCGGCCCGTTCCGCGCGACTCGCCTGTCCTTAGCTCATGCCAACGCGGGAGAAATCCATGTCAGCCTCCAGTTCGTCAGCCTCCAGCCCGTCCGGTCCCAGAACGCTCTACGACAAGATATGGGACGCCCATCTCGTCAACGAGGCGTCCGACGGAACCAGCCTGCTCTATATCGACCGCCATCTCGTCCACGAGGTGACGAGCCCGCAGGCCTTCGAGGGCCTGCGCATGGCTGGCCGTCAGGTGCGGGCGCCGTCGAAGACCACCGCTGTTCCCGATCACAATGTTCCGACCGACATCGACCGCGCGAAAGGGATCGAGAACCCCGAGAGCCGGATTCAGGTCGAGACGCTGCGCCAGAACGCGGCCGATTTCGGCATCGAGATCTATGACGTGGCCGACGTGCGCCAGGGCATCGTGCACATCATCGGTCCGGAACAGGGCCTGACCCAGCCCGGCATGACCATCGTCTGCGGTGACAGCCATACCGCGACCCATGGCGCCTTTGGCGCGCTCGCGCACGGGATCGGCACGTCGGAGGTCGAGCATGTGCTCGCGACCCAGACGCTGATCCAGAAGAAGTCGAAGAACATGAAGGTCGAGGTCCGGGGCGCGCTGCCGCTCGGCGTCACCGCGAAGGACATCACGCTCTCGATCATCGGCGAGACCGGGACCGCGGGCGGGACCGGCTACGTGATCGAATACATGGGCGAGGCGATCCGCGCGCTCTCGATGGAAGGCCGAATGACGGTCTGCAACATGGCGATCGAAGGCGGCGCCCGCGCCGGTCTGATCGCCCCCGACGAGAAGACCTTCTCCTATGTGAAGGGCCGCCCGCATGCGCCGAAAGCCGGGCAGTGGGAGATGGCGGAAGCTTACTGGCGTACGCTCTTCACCGACGAGGGCGCGCATTTCGACAAGGAGCTGATCCTCGACGCCGGCAAGATCGCGCCGGTTGTGACCTGGGGCACCAGCCCGGAGGATGTGCTGCCGATCACCGCGACCGTCCCGCATCCCGAGGATTTCAAGGGCGGCAAGGTCGAGGCGGCGCGGCGCAGCATCGAATACATGGGGCTGACCCCCGGCCAGAAGCTCTCCGAGGTCGAGATCGACACGGTCTTCATCGGCTCCTGCACCAATGGCCGGATCGAGGATCTGCGCGAGGTCGCGAAGATCATGGAGGGCCACAAGGTCAAGGACGGCATCCGCGCGATGATCGTCCCGGGCTCGGGTCTGGTGCGGATGCAGGCCGAGGAGGAGGGCATCGCGCAGAAACTCATCGAAGCCGGTTTCGACTGGCGGATGGCCGGCTGCTCGATGTGCCTGGGCATGAACCCCGACCAGCTCGCGCCGGGCGAGCGTTGCGCCTCGACCTCGAACCGCAATTTCGAGGGGCGGCAGGGCTACAAGGGCCGCACGCATCTGCTTTCGCCCGCGATGGCGGCCGCCGCGGCGATCACCGGGCGGCTGACGGACGTGCGCGACCTGCTCTGAGAACGGATCGGTCCGGACGCGCGCTGGCGGGCCCGGACCCCGGATTGCCTCAGCAGGCTTCCGGCAAAGCTTCCCCGGCCCCGCCCCGCTGCGCGGAGAGCGGCAGGCCGAACACCTTGTCGAAGCCCAGGTTGAAGACGAAGGTGTAGACGAGGAAGAACACGATCATACCGAGGTCGAGAAGGAAGGCCTCGATCAGTGTGATCCCGAGAATCCAGGCGAAGATCGGCACGAGAACGACCGTCAACCCGATCTCGAACCCGATCGCATGGCCGATCCGGAGCGCGATGCTCCGGCCCTGGACCGCGCGCCGGGCCTCCCACGCCTCGAAGGCCGTGTTGTAGGCCAGATTCCACACGACCGCGATGACGGAGGCGATGACGGCGGTGGCGCCCGCCTCGCTGGCATGGACGTCGAAGATCATCGTGAGCCCGAAGGAACTCGCCGCGATCGCGATGGCTTCATAGAGGGTCAGATACACGACCCGTCTGCGGATACCCTGCATTGTTTCACCTTTGAACTTGCGTTGGCGGTGATTTACCCGATTCGCCCTGATACAAGAAGTCAGGAGCTATCAGAAAAGCTGACAGGTGAGGCGCATGGCTTTTTCCTGCGACGCGGTCTCGGTCTTCCTCGCCGTGCTCGATCACGGCTCGTTCTCGGCGGCGGCGCGCGCGCTCGGGCGGGTGCCCTCGGCCGTCAGCATGAGCATCGCCAATCTGGAGGCCGAGCTTGACCTCACCCTCTTCGACCGGTCCGGGCGAGAGCCGAAACCGACCGCCGCGGCGCGCGCGCTTGAGCCCTCCGCGCGCCGGGCGGGGCAGACCCTGCGCCTGCTCTCGGCGCAGGCGCTCGCGATCCACGCCGGGCTCGAGGAGAGGCTGACGATCGCGGTCGCGGCGGAACTGCTTTCGGTCGACTGGAGCACACCGCTGGCGAGACTCTCCGCCGAGTATCCGGGGCTCGAAGTGGAGGTTGTCTCCGGCGCGGGCGGCGATCTCACCCGGCGGCTGCACGCGGGAGAGGTCGATCTGGCGCTGGTCTTCGAGCGGCCGGAACTGTCGGAGATCGAGACGTTCCAGGAATTCGGCAGCGAGATCTTCGTCGCGGTCGCCGCTCCCGAACATGCGCTGGTGGCGGGTGCGGAGCGGCCGCGGATGGAAGATCTTATCGAGACACGCCAGATCGCGGTCGCGAGCCGGGGCGTCGCCGACACCCGCGTCCTGCTCTCGCACGACATCTGGCACACCGACAACCATCTCGCCGCGCTCGGCCTCGTGCGCGCCGGGCTCGGCTGGGGTTATCTGCCCCGCTCGCTCGTCCGCCCGCTGGTGGAGGCGGGAGCCCTGACCGAGATCGCCTTCGAGAACATCAGCAACGTGCTGAGCCTCTATATCGATCTCGTCTGGCGCCGCGACCGCCCGCTCGGCCTCGGCGCCCGGCGCTATGTCGAGCTGATCCGCGAGGCGCGGGCTCAGTCGGGGCGGGATCAGTCGGGGAGGGCGAAGGCCACCACCTGATCGCCGACCTTAGGGCTCAGGATCGAATTCCCGCCCGCGGTGAAGACGACATACTGCCTGCCCTTGTACTCGTAGACCGCGGGCAGGGAGACGGCCGGCGCGTCGACCAGCCCCTTCCAGAGCACCTCGCCGGACTTGATGTCGATCGCGCGGACGCGGGCGTCCATCGAGGCGCCGATGAAGACGAGCCCGCTCGCCGTCACGACCGGCCCGCCGATCGTCACCGAGCCCCAGCTTTCCGGCATGTAGAAACCGTAGCGTTGCACCTGTCCGAAGGGCACGTCCCAGAGCCGGTCGCCTGTATTCATGTCATAGGCGGTGATCGATCCAAAGGGCGGGTTCCAGCAGGGCATGCCGAGCGGATTGAGGAAGGTCGTGAGTTCGAACCCGTAGGGCGCGCCGCTCTGCGGATAGAAGGCCGCGGTCTCGCTCCCGCCCGCCTCCGCCTGCGTGTCGAACTCCGCGCGCGGGACGAGCTTGTAGATCTGCGCCGTGCTCGAATAGTTCACGACATAGATCCCGCTCCGGGGATCGACCGCTCCGCCGCTCCATTGCACGCCGCCGGCGGTGCCGGGATAGGCGAGCGAGCCTTCGAGGCTCGGCGGCGTGTAACTGCCCTCGTAGCGGAGCTTCTCGAAGGTCTCGGTGCAATAGCCGCCGCTCACCGTGTCGGCGAGTTCGAAGATGCCGGGCCAGGTATCGTCGATCACCCGCTCCGGCCGCGCGACATAGGGCTGCGTCGGCGAGGTGTATTCGCCCGGTACATCCGTCTGGGGGAAGGGGCGCTCCTCGATCGGATAGACCGGCTCGCCCGTCTCCCGGTTCAGGACGTAGAGAAAGCCCTGTTTCGAGGTCTGCACCAGCGCCGGGATCGTCGCACCGTCCTTCTCGATATCGAGGAGCGTGGGCGGCGCGTTGGTGTCGTAGTCCCAGACATCGTGGTGGATCAGCTGCCGCGACCAGACCATCTCGCCGGTATCGGCGTTGAGCGCGGTGACCGAGGTCACGACCGGCAGGCCCTCGGGCAGCGCGCCCTGATAGTAGTTCGGGCTCGGCGAGGATACGGGGAGATAGAGCAGCCGCCGCTCCGGATCGACCGACATCGAGGCCCAGACATTCGCCGTGCCGGAGACCGCGCGCGCCTCCGCGGGCAGGGTGTGGAAAGTCCAGCGGATCTCTCCGGTTCGCGCGTCGAGCGCGTAGACCGCGCCGGGGCTGTCCACCTGGTCCATCCAGTCCTTGCCGGCCCAGCCGATGAAGAGCATGTCGCCGAAGACCGTGGGCGGCTGGAGCAGCGAGAGCGGCCATTTCGCGTTGATCATGTTGACCTGGGCCATGTCGAAGATCCCGGCCTCGCCGAAATCCTCGCAGAGCGCGCCGGTATCGGCGTCCACCGCGTGAAGCTGGCCATCCATCGTGCCGAGATAGACGCGTCTCTGGCAGGGTTGCCCCTCCTCGGGCGCCTCGGCCTCCCAATAAGCGACGCCCCGATTCTTCAGATCGGGCTGCGTCAGCCCCTCGAGCGTCGATCCGCTGTCATAGGTCCATTTGACCGCCCCGGTATCGGGTTCGAGCGCGAAGATCCGGTAGAAGGGCGTGCCGAGATAGAGCGTGTCATTGGCGAAGATCGGCGTCGCAGACCAGACGGTCGCCGGCGTCGTCTCCGTGGGTTTCGGCCCCGGCGCGTTCTCGTCGCGCGAATCGCCCGGCCCCCTCCAGACATCGCCGGTGTGGGTTTCCCAGACCTTGGTCAGTTCGCCGACATTCTCGGGCGTGATCTCGGTCAGCGGCGAGAATTTCTGTGCCTTGAGATCACCGTTGAACGTGTCCCAGAGCGGAGCGTCCTGGGCGGCGGCCGCGGTGGCCGAGCCGAGAAGTGCGAGGGCGAGAAGGCGTGGCAGGGAACGCATTGGATGGGCCCTTTCGCGGAAATGCGAGGTTCAGGCGGGTCTGGGTGCGCGGCCGAAAACGCGCATCAGCCAGCCGATCAGGCAGACGGCCATGAGACAGAGAATCACCCAGCTTCCGAGCAGGTAGGCCGCGAATCCGGTCCCGAGGATTCCGGCCAACCCGCCAATGACGAAGATCGCGATCAGGGGGACGTTCCGCCGCCGCCCGCCAAGGACCAGCCCGGCGATGATCAGCATCAGGCAGCCGAAGATCGCGACCCCCGCCCCGAGGCTGCCTCGAACATCCGACAATGGCGCGAAGAGCCCCACGGGTGCGAAAAAGTTGTAGATCGCGACACAAAGTGCCAGAAACGCCGCGAAAGCCATGACGCGGCCACCGTCCTTGCTCATTCTCGGTCCTTCCCGGGTCAGGTCCGCCATGGGCTTCGGGGTTCACTGTAAGGCAAGACCCGCCTCGGGCAAGGCTTGCGAAGGTGCGCGGCGCGTGTTTTATCCACACCGATCAGAGTGGAGGCTGGGCCATGGAGAAATTCACCAAACTGACCGGAGTCGCGGCGCCGCTGCCGCTCATCAATGTCGATACAGACATGATCATCCCGAAGCAGTTCCTGAAGACGATCCAGCGTTCCGGCCTCGGCAAGAACCTCTTCGACGAGATGCGCTACGATCGCGAGGGCAACGAGATCGAGGATTTCGTGCTCAACAAGCCCGCCTATCGCGAGGCGAAGATCCTCGTCGCGGGCGAGAACTTCGGCTGCGGGTCGAGCCGCGAGCACGCGCCCTGGGCGCTGCTCGATTTTGGCATCCGCTGCGTGATCGCGCCGAGCTTCGCCGACATCTTCTACAACAACTGCTTCAAGAACGGCATCCTGCCGATCGTGCTGCCGCAAGAGCAGGTCGACCTCCTGATGGACGATGCCGAGCGCGGGTCGAACGCGGTCGTCACCGTCGATCTGGAGAACCTGACGATCTCCGGCCCGGACGGCGGCTCGATCGCCTTCACGCTCGACGAATTCCGCCGGCATTGCCTGCTGAACGGTCTCGACGATATCGGCCTCACGATGGAGAAGGTCGGGGAGATCGATACCTTCGAGGCCGAGTACGAGGGCCGCGCGCCCTGGCTCAAGGCGGGTTGAGTTGAACCGCGGTTCAACTCCGGTTTAACGCCGGCTTAACTCTGGGCTGCGAGCGTCGCGGGTGTGATCCGCGCGCTCCTTCTTATCCTGATCGCTCTGAGCACCCCCGCGGCGGCGGCTCCGCTGCGCGTCGCGACCTATGATGTCGGCCTGTCGCGCTCCGGTCCCGGTCTCCTGCTCGCGGATCTCCGCTCCGGCAANGCTCCGCTGCGCGTCGCGACCTATGATGTCGGCCTGTCGCGCTCCGGTCCCGGTCTCCTGCTCGCGGATCTCCGCTCCGGCAAGCCGAAGCCCGACATTGACGCGGCGCTCGCGGTCATCCGGGCGGTCCGGCCCGACATCCTCCTTCTGAACGGCTTCGACCACGATTTCGGGGGCGTGGCGCTTGCCACCTTCCGCGCGCGGCTGGCGGTCGGGGCGGAGGGGATCGACTATCCGTTCCATTTCGCGCCGCCGGTCAACGCGGGGGTCGAGTCCGGTCTCGACCTCGACGGCGACGGCCGCCGGCGCGAAGCGGAGGATGCGCTCGGCTGGGGCCGGTTTCCCGGGCAGGGCGGCATGGCGATCCTGTCACGGCTGCCGCTCGATACCGAGGCCGCGCGGACCTTTCGCGGCCTGCGCTGGGCGGATCTGCCCGGCGCGCGGCTGCCGATCCATCCGGACGGCAGGCCGGCGCTCGACGCGGAGGCGCGGGCGCGGGTGCCGCTGTCGAGTCGGTCGCACTGGGACATCGCCGCGATCCTGCCCGGCGGCGCGCGCCTGCGCCTTCTCGCCTCGAACCCGACGCCGCCGCTTTTCGACGGGCCGGAGCAGTTCAACGTGCTGCGTAACGCCGACGAGATCGGCTTCTGGACCCGATACCTCGACGGCGCGGGTTTCACCGACGACCTTGGCCGGGACGCGGCGCTGCGCCCGCCCTTCGTCCTGCTCGGCAATCTCAACACCGATCCGGCCGACGGGGCGGGCGACCGGAACGCCATCGCCGCGCTGCTCCGTCATCCGACGCTGCATGACCCGATGCCCGGAAGCGCGGGTGGAAGTGCGACCGGTCGGGGGGAAGGCGCGGGCGACGCGGCCCGCGACACCGCGCGGCTCGGCGAACGGGGACTCAGGCTCGACTACGTGCTTCCGTCGCGCGGGCTGAGGCTCCTCGGATCGGGCGTCTTCTGGCCCGCCGCTGGCGAGCCGCTCGCCGAAGCGGTCGCTCTCGGACCGCCGCATCGGCTCGTCTGGGTGGACCTCGACCCGGCTCCCTGACTCGTCTCCCTGACCTGGGCTCCCGGGCTCCGATCCTTGGCCCCGCTCCTTGACCCGGGGCCTGCCCGGCGCTAGCGGGTTGGCCGGAACCAACAACGATCGAGGACACGCGCCATGGCCAACCCGACCCTTCTGATCCTGCCCGGCGACGGCATCGGCCCCGAGGTCATGACCGAGGTGCGCAAGGTCATCGACTGGTTCGGCGCGAACGGCCGCCCCTTCGATGTCGAGGAGGATCTGGTCGGGGGCTGCGCATACGAGGCGCATGGCCAGGCGATCAGCGACGCGACGATGGAGAAGGCGCAGGCGGCGGACGCCGTGCTGCTCGCCGCGGTCGGGGGGCCGAAATGGGACAAGGTACCCTATGACGTGCGCCCCGAGGCCGGGCTCCTGCGGCTCCGCAAGGATCTGGAGCTCTTCGCGAATCTCCGCCCGGCGAAATGCTTCGACGCGCTCGCCGATTTCTCCTCGCTCAAGCGCGAACTCGTCGAAGGGCTCGACATCCTGATCGTGCGCGAACTGACCGGCGGCGTTTATTTCGGCGAGCCGAAGGAGATCACCGACCTCGGCAACGGCCAGAAGCGCGCCGTCGATACGCAGGTCTATGACACGTTCGAGATCGAGCGGATCTGCGCCGTCGCCTTCGAACTCGCCCGCGTGCGCGCGAACCGC
The DNA here is from genome assembly GCF_047275745.1 of Amaricoccus sp. W119. Classification (NCBI taxonomy): domain Bacteria; kingdom Pseudomonadati; phylum Pseudomonadota; class Alphaproteobacteria; order Rhodobacterales; family Paracoccaceae; genus Amaricoccus; species Amaricoccus sp. W119. The sequence goes on from NZ_JBKQWU010000013.1 coordinate 90,347, forward strand.
GTCTGCTCGATGGAAAAGCGCAACGTGATGAAGTCGGGCGTGCTCTGGAACGAGGTCGCACAGGCGACGCATGACGCGCGCTTCCCGGACGTGGAACTGACGCATATGCTCGCCGACGCGGGCGGCATGCAGCTCGTCCGCGCGCCCAAGCAGTTCGACGTGATCGTGACCGACAATCTCTTCGGCGACATGCTCTCGGACGTGGCGGCGATGCTCACCGGATCGCTCGGCATGCTGCCCTCCGCCTCGCTCGGCGCGCCCGATCCGAAGACGAAGCGGCGCAAGGCGCTCTACGAGCCGGTGCATGGCTCCGCGCCCGACATCGCGGGCCAGGGCAAGGCCAACCCGATCGCCTGCATCCTCTCCTTCGCGATGGCGCTGCGCTATTCCTTCGACGCGGGCGGCGAGGCGGACCGGCTGGAAGCGGCGGTCGAGAAGGTGCTGGCGGACGGTCTCCGCACGCCCGATCTGATGGGTCCGGACGGGGGGCAGGCGGTGACGACATCCGAGATGGGCGACGCGATCGTCGCCGCGCTCGAAGCCTCGCGCTGAGGCCCTCGGGGCGCGGGGGTTCGGGCGGTGCCTGAGGCGGTGGCCCATCCGGACGAGGGCGGCGTGGCGCTGCCGGCCGCCTGGGCCGGCGCCGGCGCGGACCCCGCCGTCCCGCTCGCCCACGCCGCCGCCCGCCGCGCCGCCGGCGCCGAGGTCTACCCGCCCGAACCGCTCACCTTCCGCGCGCTCGAACTGACCCCGCCCGAGGCGGTCCGCGTCGTCCTGCTCGGCCAGGACCCCTACCACGGGCCCGGGCAGGCGGAGGGCCTCAGCTTCTCCGTGCCGGAGGGCGTTCGGGTCCCGCCCTCCCTCCGCAACATCTTCCGCGAGCTTTCCGCCGATCTCGGCCTGCCCACGCCCGCCCCCGGCCACCTCGGCCTCTGGGCCCGGCGCGGCGTGCTGCTCCTCAACGCCGTGATGACCGTCGAACAGGGCAAGGCCGGCGCGCACCGTCGCCGGGGCTGGGAGAGCTTCACTGACCGGCTGATCTCCCATGTCGCGACGCTCGACCAGCCCGTCGTCTACCTCCTCTGGGGTGCCTACGCCCAGGCGAAGGCGCCGCTCCTGACCAACCCGCGCCACCTCGTCCTGCGCGCGCCCCACCCCTCGCCCCTCTCCGCCCACCGCGGTTTCCTAGGCGCCCGCCCGTTCTCTCAGGCGAATGCCTTCCTCGAAACGGCGGGCGAGTCCCCGATCGACTGGAGCCTCGCCTGAGCCTCGCTCCGGCGTGACGCCCGGCGCCACCCGCCGGCCCGAGGCGGCGCATGACATTTCCCGCCCAAACCCGCGCGACCGCTCTTGCAGCGGACGCCAGAACCGCGTAAATGCCCGCCTTGTTCGGAGTGTAGCGCAGCCTGGTAGCGCACCTGCTTCGGGAGCAGGGGGTCGGAGGTTCGAATCCTCTCACTCCGACCACTTCCAAATCGGTGGTCCAAAAATAGTACCGCAAGATCAAGGCGTTAACTGCCATCGATCTTTCGGCCTTCCCGAGATGCCCGAAAATCCCGTAACATTCACGGGGTTCTGAGGGCGGAACATTGGGGATCAGCAACGATCGGGGGCGCTGGTATCTCGTCAAGCGAGTTCCGCGGCGCTTCGAGCATCTGGACCCGCGCGTGATCGTGCGGATCGCGCTCCGCACCGATAGCCGGCGCGAAGCCGAGGCGAAGGCGCCGGCCGTCGAGGCCGAGCTCCGCGCCTATTGGGAAGGCCTCGCCGCCGACGACAAGCCGGGCGCCGCAGCGCGATTCGACTCCGCCGTCCGGCTCGCCGAGGCGCGCGGCGTCCCTTACCGTCCGGCGGCCGAGCTCGCCGCCGGCCGCTCGACGAGCTCTTGCGCCGTTACGAGGCGCTTGTCGCTGGGGGCTCGCTGGCGCCGAAGGCCGAGGCCGCCGCCGTTCTCGGCGCCGTCGATGCCCCGCGCTTCACCCTTTCGACCGGGCTCGACGAATTCTTCGAGCTCACCCGCGAGCGGACGGTTCACAGGGCCGACCGCGCCCGCCGGCGATGGGAGAATCAACGCCGCGCGTCGGTAAAAAATGCGATCGACGTGATCGGCGACAAGTTCCTCGACGAGATCACCCGCGACGACGCCCTCGCCTTCCGCAAATGGTGGGTTGACCGGATGATTTCGGAAAGTCGCAAGCCGAACACCGTTGACCTGCCCCCCGGAAACTCCCTCGCTCTGATGTAGGGTCTGCTCGACCTCGAAGGAGCAGACGAATGAGAAAGAGCCGATTTTCCGAGACGCAGATCATTTCGATGATCA